>JAYEGD010000021.1:0-5722 GCA_034658915.1 Campylobacterota bacterium
AACCACGTCTTGATGAGAGTGATGATGATAATCCAAAAGTAGCTATAGAGATGACCCACGGATTTAGCAAAGACCATCGTCCTGATTTACTTCAATGTATGCTTGAGATGATAGTTGATAATAGAGCTGGTATTCCTATGGCTATGAAGCCTCTCTCAGGAAACAGTAGTGATAAAACTAGTTTTGTTAAAAATATAGAGACCCATATTGATTCTTTATTAAATACAACAGAGCATAAGATAGTAGTTGACTCAGCACTCTATAGCAAAAGTAATCTACACTCAGATGCCTTTAAGAGCTTGATATGGGTAACAAGAGTTCCAGAGAGTATTAAAGAGGCTAAAGATGCTATTGCCTCTTGTACGCCACAAGTGATGCGAATTATGCAAGGTGATGATAAGAATCAACAGAACACTTCTTCTTCAGCTTTTTTAAACGAAGATACTACTGCACCTTATGCGTATCGTACCCACATCTCAGAGTATGGCGACATCAAACAGCAGTGGATTAGTATCTATTCAAAAGAGGCAAAAGAGCGTTCAATGCATACTTTGAAGAGACAATTTGATAAACTCAATCAAAAAGAGATGAATCTTATACAGAAGTTTGAAAAGGAGGAATTTGCTTGTGAGAGTGATATGAATAAGGCTTTACATGTAATGCAGAAAAAACTTAAAAATATTGAAATAATAGAGACTGCAATAATCAAAAAAGGTCGTTACTCTAAAGCGGGAAGACCAAGTAAACAATCCAAAAAAGAGTATGACTATTATGTTTGCAGTAGCTCTTTTACTTTAGCATCATCACTGCAAGGGTTTTATGACACTTTGCATCAAAAGTCTCACTTTGTATTAGCTACTAATGACCTGACATTGGAGCCTAATGATATATTTGATAATTATAAAAACCAGCATATCGTTGAGAGAGGGTTTAGGTTTTTAAAAGGTAAAGAGTTTTTAAGTGATGCTATCTTTATAAAATCACCAGAGCGTATTGAAGCACTTCTTTTTATTATGACACTATCATTGATGGTATATGCAGCATTAGCACCCCAAGGGCATTTTGTCGCTTCGCTCGGGCAGTATCGTATTAGAAAAGAACTCTTAAAAACCAAGGGTACAATTCCTGATCAAAAAGGCAAGCCAACGTCTACACCGACAGCTCGTTGGGTATTTCACTGTTTTATTGGGATACAGATGTTAATTATCAATGACACTCAGAAGGTTATGATGAATCTTAGTGATGTGCATAGGTTGATTATTGGCTTGCTTGGGCAGAGGTATTTGGATATTTATTTAATTGGTGATGGGGTGTGAGGAAAGTGAGTACTATAAGCTATTTAGTGAGAATAAGTTTGTACATAATAGTTATGAACATGAAATTAACATCACAAAAGATGGCTATGATGCGTTTATATATTCAGCTACTAAATTAACTGTATCGCAAGTAGATTCATTTAGTTTCAACACATATAATATTGATGAGCTTTTAAAACATTTTTGTAAAAAAGTAACATCCCTTAAGTCACTATCACTAAAAACATATACCAATGAAGAGATGATTGATGATTGTATAGAGTATGAACATAATAAAATTGATACTAAACTTTTTTATAAGGATTTTTAAAATGGTCAAACAAACAAAAACAACATCTATACAACAAGATGATGAAGAGGTTAGCATATCTCTTTCAATTCAAGAGCAAAGAACACTTATGCAGCATATGAAAGAATCTAATCTTAGTTTTGAACAAGTTATGATTAAAGCTTTGCAAGATTATATTGATAGCAAAAGTATTAAAAAAGTTGATATAAAATAGTTATTCTATACTATCCAAGATAATGTTCAGTAATAGAAGCACGATTATGTTTCATCTCAAAACTCACTTGTTGAAGTGACTCTTCATAAGAGAAACCTGCTTGTGCATATTCAAACATTCGACGTTTTGCAAAATTCCATCTAAGACCATGTGAACCCTCAGCAACTTCGCCAGAATTTAATGCAGAAAGTTTAATGTCGTCATAATATTTTTGACGGATAATTTTAAATTTTTTATTTTTACTAAGGTGATTTTTTAACTCATTGTATGTTTCAATAGAGACTAAAACATCTCCCTCTTTGCCACCTTTTTCTTTTGTAAAGATAACTCCTTTTTTTGCATTGGTTATAGGATCAAGTTTAGTTTCTAAAAGTTGTTCAGGCTTTATTAGTGCAACACCTTCAATTCTAGCTCCACCTTCGTATTGAATTTTTGCTGACAACTTATGAATTGGATTTGCAAGATTGTCAATAAGTGTTAATGGATTTATATATGCACGATTATGATAATTATTTACTACAAGCTTTAAACCTCTAGTTTCATTCAGTATCGTTTGGCGAATTGAGAAATCATAATTTCTATCTTCATTGTGAATGTTTTTCGCAAATGTTTTTAGAGCAATTTCAAGTTTACCAAGAGCAGATGACATTTTTTCTAGGTACTGTTTTGATGGATAATATTCTATCTTATAATTCATGTATGCTACTACATGTTCAGCTGATATTTTTTCACAATCTTTGATAGACCAATGCTCTTTTAAATAGTTGAAAAAGTTGTTCCAAACATTGCGATAACTCTCCATGGGTTTATAAGAAGAAACCATTTGATAATGCTCATGACTTGGATTTATTTTATCCTCTTTTTTTGCACCAGCAACAAAAATTTGTTTAGCAAGTTGTGCAGTTTGATAATAAACACTTCCTCTTATTTTTTATCCTTAGTTTTAAAAATCAGTTGATAGGTTCAGCCGCTATCTGAGGCAAATTTTGTTAAGTCAATCTGCATTTTTTAAAGATTTTGCATCTAATCTTTTGACATTTCGTGTGTGTTTGTCAACAACAAAAAATAATAAAATATATGCAACACTTGCAACTATAAGCTTGCCAAACTTCTTTGATTTTTGTAGTCAAAATATTTTATAATCAAAGCAACTAAAATACTTTACGCTCTTTTTGTTACGATGGGAAAACGCACTCGTAAGTGAGTCTGAGCTCCAACGATTATTTTAAGTGTATTAAAAATTAATGCAGTAATATAGCATGAAAACGTGTTCGATTTGACTAATGTAAAAAATATTAAGTGGTGAAGATTTTTTTCGGTTTCCATTTTTTGTAAAAAAACATTTTTGATGGCTTATTTTAGGTGTTTAAAGTGTATTGTAATAATTTCTGAAAAAACAGTAAAAAATACAGTTACTAAACAGGTGATAAAACACCTATTTAGATATGAAGCAACTGTTTTTTTGGTAATTTTGAAGAAAATTTAATTTTTAAATCCTCATCTTTTTCTACGTAAGGATGTCTTATTGCATATTCTATTGCGTGGTTTATTGCTTTAGTAACATATGACTGTAGTTTAATATTTTGATTAAACATATGCGAAAAATCTTTATCAACATTACTTACATTATTGTCTTGTAGCATGACAGTTTGGTACACACTTTTTAAAGTAAAATCTTCAAACTGTTTTGATTTACTAATAGATAAAAGTGCTGTAACTAAAATCAAATTTTGTCCTGCATTTTTATCAATATCGGTGTTAATAATTTTATCCATGACCATATAAAATGATCTTTCAAAAGTCTCTATAGTACTAATTACTTTGTAGGATTTTGTTTTCACCATCTTATTCTTCTGATCTCTAATTCTTGATGTTACTACTTTAGAATTTGGATCTTGAATAAAAAAATTATCTTTGTCTAAAATCAATAAAATATAAAAAATTTCGGTATAAAACGGCTCATTGTTCCAGTGCATTTTTAATATTTTTTCATGAATATCTTTAATCTCTTTTTGTTTCAAAGAGTTAGGATTGTACATTAAATATTTAATATTATGAGTCTGCAATTCATATATTGGTTCTAATTTTTTTAGACGTTTTTTTTCTGTTTCATAGATTAACTCATCTGTCGCCTCCTTTAAATTTATTGGAGGCAAAGCTTCTTTTTTATTCGAAAAAAATAAAAAAATAAAAATCATTAAGGTTAGAGATATTAAAATGTATATTATCATTTTATCTTCTTTTTTAATTCTATTTTTTCTTCTTCCTCTTCTTTTTCATCATGATCTTTATCAAGATTTATTTGTAAGTCATCATCAAATAATAACTTAGCTAGAGTCTCTGGTGTGAACCTGTATTCATACTCTAAGACTCTTGTTAGAAAGTAACCCATTAAAGATAAATTGAATAATTTATAAATCGTTTTAGCTTCTGATTTTGAGATATAAATATTATGAGAATCTATTTTTAGTTTTAGACTCTTGGTTTTTTTGTACTCTGAAATATTTAAATACTTGTTTTGATCATTGCCATAATCAAACAAATTTAACTCCTCCATAAAGTGGGCCGTATCTGAGAAAGTTGATGTAATAATTTCATCATCAGCTAGTATTATTGCATTTCTTAAATACTTTTTTTTAGATTTGCTATCTTCTTCATAAGCTCTTATAAGAAATATACCTTTATCTAAATTCAATCCAATTTTTGTTGGAATGATGTTGGAGTAACACACATTGTTTATTATTAATTCATCCATTTTGATTTTCCTTGTCTATACTTGTATTTTTTACCTCAAGTTCATACCATAATGCATATACAGTGGAATGAGCCACCTCTAATTTGTGGTATTTTTTTAAATAAGTTGCAATTTGACGAAAGCTCATGTTTTGTTCCATTTTTAGTGTTTTAACAATTGCCCAATAGCTTAGTAACTGTTCTCGTTTTATCTTTCGTTTTTGAAATTTTGTTCGCAATTTCATTGCATTTAGATTTACATTATCTAATTCACCCACTATTTCATAAATTGCTATGATTAGTGATGATAGAGCCAAAACAGTATTATCTACATCATTATATATATCTTTCAGTTTATGAAAAATTGATTTTTTGTGCTGAAATATTTTCAATTTTGTATTTATGTCAACTTTAACAAAAATACGAAGATGCCGATTGCATGTAATGTGATTCATTTTTACAATCTTTTCAATTGCTAAATTTTTGTCATCCATTATTTTCACCTTTAACTTTATGTTTTTCAATCCATTCATCAATTTCAGATCTCTTGTATCGAATAAATTTAGATCCTATTTTATAAAATGGGATCTTCCCCGTGATCCTATATTTCGAGATAGTGGCCTCCTTGAAACCATACTCATCTTCTAATGATTTAGGCGTTAGCCATCCAGTATCTTTCGATTTTGTTTGTTCTGAAACTGATTGTGCAATTTCATTCAATAACTCTATTATTGTTTTCATTTCTCTTCACTTCCTATCAAATGCACTTAATTACTATTAATTCTAATTAGAGCAAAATTGTACATCATTAATTATTTTTGTTTTTTTTATCGATTTAAAATAAAATCAGCAATTCTAACTCCAATTACCAACCATTAAATCAATCAATAAAAACATGGAACAAAATTTGCTAATTTTTTAGAAACTAATTCAAAAATAGCAAAACAATGACAATACTTCAAGAAATTATTAAAATAATCAAAAACGAGTTTAAGAAACTGCCAGATAGCAGAGGTGTCGATGGTATAAAATACACTATGGATGATATAGCTATGTCAGCCTATGCTGTTTTTTACTTTCAAAACGGTTCATGGCTAAACTTTCAAAGAAATATGACTAATACCACAGGCAGAAGCAACGCGAAGTCACTTTTTGGTATAGAAGCGATAC
>JAYEGD010000022.1:0-5711 GCA_034658915.1 Campylobacterota bacterium
TTTAATTTTGAAATAACCAAATCCAATAGACTCAATCATATCAAAACTTGGTAATGATATTCGAGGGGGTTTCTCATTTTTAACAACTCTCTCAAGATTGTCTATTTTTCTATGTAACTCTACTAGAAGGTTCAAAATTGCGGGGTCGCTATCTTTTGTCTCACCCTTCGCTTTTGCATTTTTTAACCACTGACCAATAGGGTCATCATCACTTTGACTTAATTTGTGGTACTCTCGCTCATAAAGCTCTTCGTCGTTAGATGCCTCATCATACACTAAAGATATTGGAGCTTGAACTAATCTTACACTCATGTAAAAATCCTATCTAATATTATTAAAATTAAAAATATTATGCCTAAATAACCATTAATTGTAAAAAAAGCTCTATCAATTTGTCTAAAATCTTTTCTTACAAGGTAGTGCTCATAAGTGAGCATCAAAGCAGAAAATCCAACTGCTATATAAGCAAAAAATCCTAAATCTGCACAAATAACAAAAAATAGCCAAAACAGAACTGTATTAATGTGAAAAAATGCAGATAGAAGAAGTGTAGCATCTGCTCCATACTTCGATGGAATAGAGTGTAGTTGCTGCTCCATATCAAACTCCATATCTTGTAAAGAGTAGAGCAAATCAAACCCAGCAACCCAAAAAAGAACGCCTAAGCTAAGTAGTAGTGACCAAACACTAATCGCACCAGTGACTGCTACAACACCAGCAATTGGTGCTAAAGCGAGTGAGATACCCAAAACAACATGAGCTAATGAACTAAAACGCTTGAAGTATGAGTAGCTAGCCAAAATAGCTAAAATAGGCATACTAAGATAAAATGCAAGAGTGTTAATGTTGTACGCAACACCAATAAAAATAAGAGCATTTACAGTAGTAAAAATTAAAATTGCACTACTGCTGAGCCTTCCATCTACACTAGGTCTTGAAGATGTTCTGATGTTTTGTGAGTCTATATCCCTATCTGCATACCTGTTTAATCCCATTGCAAAATTTCTAGCACTTAGTGCAGCTAGGAGTCCTAAAATTAGAAGTATCCAGCCAAACCAACCATCACTAGCAACTATCATGGCAATAAAAATAAATGGTAAAGAGAATATGGAGTGTTGAAACATTACTAATTCATTAAACTCTTTTACTTTTTTAACTATTTTTTCCAAACTAAATCTCCAACTCTTCGTAATTGTCTCGTCTATCTTTAAATAGACCCCAATACTCTCTATCTTTTTTTATCTCTTCAAGGTTGTACATGTAGTACAAAATCTCTTCTAAATCTCTTGAGGCTTCAACAACTTTTGCACCTTTATGATTACTCATAAATGATGAACCATAAAAGTTAAGAGTACAGCTCCTCCCTATCTCTTCGCCAACCCTATTGGCTGCAATTATTGGAACCATATTTGTCGCACTATGACCTAGTTGAACGGCTTGCCAATGCTGGAGTGAATCTACTTTAATTTCAGGTTCACTTCCTATGGCAGTTGGAAAGAAGATAAGTTCAGCGCCTTTAAGAGCCAAAATTCTAGCACTTTCGCAAAACCACTGATCCCAACAAATTCCTGCACCTATGCGACCATAGGTTGTATCATAGACTTTAAAACCGCTATTGCCTTTTCTAAAGTAGAACTTCTCCTCATAGCCTGGACCATCTGGAATGTGAGTTTTACGGTAGTTTCCTAACACCTCTCCACAATCTAGTGTTGCAAGAGAGTTGTAGTAGTTTAGCCCATCTTTTTCAAAATAGCTTACCATTAAGACTACATGTAGCTCCTTAGATAGTTTTGCAAATTGAGAAATAAGCTCACTTGACTTAAACTCTACGGCATTTTTAAAGTACTTGTTGTCCATATCTTTGCAAAAGTAAAGTGACTCAAAAAGTTCTGGTAGCAAGATGATATTTGCACCATTTAATGCACTTTGTCTTACAAACTCTTTCGCTTTTTCAATGTTTTTTTTTGAGTTCTCACTCATTTGCATCTGAATTGCTGCTACTTTCACACTCATAATTTGCTCTCTATTACTTTTAAGGACTCCTCTATTTTGTTAAGTACATCTTTGTAGTTCATATCTTTTTGCTCTTTTGCATTAGCTTCCATCTCTTTGGCTAACTCAAAAATATCGTTAAAAAATAGTGTGCCTGATGATCCTTTAATGTTATGAAATGCACGTGCAATATTCTCATAGTCCATATTTTCTAATGCTTTTTCACAATTTAAGAGAGACTCTTTAGAGCTTGTTACAAATTTAGAAATCAATTTTTTCACAATAGCTTCTGGTAGCCCTAGTGAGCCCATACTCTTTTGAATATTTTTAGATATATCAATATCTTCAACTTCTAAAGCAGTTGTCTCTTTTGCAAGCTCTTTTTTAGTTTCACTTATTGAAAATTCTCTTAAAACCTTTTCAAGCTCATCTTTATTAATTGGTTTTGTGAGGTATTCACTCATACCCACTTCTAAAAATCTCTCTCTATCACCCTCTAGTGCATTTGCAGTAAGTGCTACAATTGGAACTGTTTTAGAGATGTTTTCACGAATATACAAAGTGGCTTCAACTCCATTTAATATAGGCATATTAATATCCATAAGCACTAAATCGAAATCATTTTGTTTTAAAATATCACACGCTTCTTGACCATTTTGTGCAAAAGTTGGAGTTATTGAGTAAGCTTTTAGCATCTCTTCAATAAGCATCTGGTTTATGTCATAATCTTCAGCTACTAATACTTTTAAGTCAAAACTACTCTCTTTGCTCTGCTTAGTAGTATCTGTTTTAGTTGCACTGTAGTCCATCTCTAAAAGTAGGTTGTATAAAATAGATGGACACTCATTGTAGCTATTTACTACTACTATGTTACTATTTTTTGTCTCATCTACAAAGTTGTCTGAGATTACTATGACTTTAGGTTTAGAGTTAGCTACACTGTGTTCTACATGTAGAGCTATGCTGTTATCAAAAGCGATTACTAAGTCACACTCTTTGTAGTAACCTTTAATCTCATCCAAATTAGGTTTTGAGATTCTAAAGTCTATTCCAAAATGTTTTAGTTGAGTAATGATTTTTTGGTACTCTTTATTTTCATCTTCAATAATACAGATGCAGTGATGTCTAAGTACATTTGAGATTTTGTTCTCAATATTGCATATCTCTACATCCATCTCAAAGAAAAACTTACTTCCATCTCCTAGTTCACTCTCAACTTGTAAATCGCCACCCATCATCTTAACTAATGTTGATGTTATGCTCAAGCCTAGTCCTGTTCCACCAAATTTTCTTGTTGTTGATGCATCAGCTTGTGAGAATGCTTCAAATATTTTTGCTTGTGCCTCTTTGGATACTCCTATCCCGCTATCTCTAACGCTAAACAAGACTCTTTGAGTATGTTTTTTTTGCTGTTTTACGCTTACATCTATCTCAATTATTCCATCTTGAGGTGTGAATTTAATAGCATTTCCTATTAAATTTGACATCACTTGCTTTACTCTTAAAATATCTATTTTAATACACTCGCTAATTAAAGAGTCAATATTTATGTTGTACTTAATACTCTTTTCACGGGCTTTTGACTCAAAGAGTAAAAATGTCTCTTCTAAATCTTTAAACGGATTTATCTTAACAATATCAAGCTCCATCTTTCCACTTTGAATTTTAGAGAAATCCAAAATGTCATTAACAATTCCTAAAAGAGTGTTTGTTGAGTTATCTACTATCGAGAGATACTTTTTTTGTTGTTGAGTTAGCTCACTTTTTAAAAGTAGCTTTGTAAAGCCTACAATTCCATTCATAGGGGTTCTTATCTCATGGCTCATATTTGCCATAAAATCTGCTTTTGATTTCTCTGCCTCTTTTGCAACTTGTAGTGCAATTTCTAACTCTGTAATGTCTGAAAATGTACCCAAATAGAACTTTTCATCATCTATCTCTATGCTACGAAGTTGAACCTTATAGCTCTTTTCATCTCCGTTTTTGTCAATCATTTTAGCTTTATGAACTTTAAGTGAATCTTCTAAAATGGTATCAACCCAATGAATATCCTTTAAGCTAGGAAGCAAGTAGCCATCGCAAGTGATAAATAGCTCACAAATGCACTGATGTTCTAATTTAAAATCATTTAAGTCACTGAAATTAAAATGTTCAAAAAATGTCTGGTTTATATCTACTAGCTCTTTAGTGTCTGAAATCATAACAACAATTCCAGCTTGATTGTCTAAAATAGCCTTAGCTCTTCTATGTTCAAAGTCAAGTTCACGTTGAAGTCTATTTTTTTCAGTTACATCTTCTCTAAATGAGATATATTCAATAATTTTGCCATCTTCAAAAATTGGTACTATTGTGGAGTTTACTTCATAGTATGAGCCATCTTTTGCAAGATTTTTAACAAGCCCTTGCCAACTCTTTCCACTTTTAATAGTGTTCCATAAATCTTTAAAGACATCTTTAGGCATATCTGGATGCCTTAACATACTGTGTGGTGAGCCAATTAACTCATATACACTATAGCCACTTATGTCACAAAACTTTTTATTTACATAAGTAATAATTCCATTGAGATCTGATTTTGAGACAATAAGTGTGTTGTCTATGACGCTTTGATACTGTTTGAGTATATTTAGGTTTTCATCCATTTAGAGGTACTTTGTGTATAAATTATGAGTCAAGGACTCTTTTTTAAAGAGCCTTTACATGTAGAAGAGTTTAATCTACAATTGTTCTTGCATTAAGACTTTGAATTGGACGATTATTGTGTCCATGAACTGCTTTTTCAAACTTTTTAACTTCATCTTTAGAGATACTCATAGGATGAGATAGAACAAACCATTTAACACCCTCTGTACATGGTGGCGTTGTAAGTGAACCGTTAAAACGGTAGTATGCTCTATCTTTTGGAAGAAGCTTGTTTAAATCTGTTGCAACAGATTTTAGTCTCTCTTTTTGACCTGTTTTGTATGGCATATGCGCCCATAGTTGCTCTAGTTGAGAGTTTGGCTCTCCTCTATCAAACATTACACCAACAACTGCTAAGTGATTATCTTTTGATGCATGAACTAAGTGAAGCTCAAGGGGATATGACTTACCATGTATGTTATTTTCGCTTGGTGTATGAAAGTGGTACTGTAGTAGCTCATACTTCTCGCCATCGACTTCAATATAGCTACCTTTATCAATATTGATTTGAACAGTATGACCATTATTAAGAATCTCATTAGGTGAAGTTGTGTAATGAAATTTTATTGGTTTTAGGTTTGCATGTAGTGAAGATGTAATGTTTATAGGCGATTGGTTTTGACCATTTGCACACAACTTATATTCATCATTTAATTCACCCCAATGTTCAGGTGAGTCCTGCCCCTCATAACCCCAGTGTGAATCTGAAGCAAAAGCCAAAGTGCTTAATAGAAGCAGACTTGAAGCAAAAGTTTTTCTAATATTAATCATAAGTACTCCTTAATCTAGGTTTAAAAAATATTATATAGTTCTCTCTATTAAAAAATGTTGAATTTATTTTAATGGCTTAATAAGTTCTTTTATTTTTTTCGGAATGTGTGCAAAAGCAACAGTGCTAAACTCTTTTGTCTCTATGTTTTGAATCTTTAAGTGCCCGTAGGGTGAAATGAGAAGCTACAATCTGCTTCGTTAAAACCTCTTGAGGCACAATAAGTGCATCTGCGAGATTTTGCCTCACAGCTTATAGCTTCTCTTTT
>JAYEGD010000023.1:0-5679 GCA_034658915.1 Campylobacterota bacterium
GGTGCTTTTAACAGCTTGGCATCTTGAAAATTTTAAAATTCAACAAGGTATATCCGATGAAATGTTCAAGCAGATGCAGGCTTATGCTGGAATTGGTGATGGGATTTGAGTTTTCCGAAGTTTTCAGAAGAGAAAGAGATAACAGGTCCTGGACCAGAACGTGCAGTTGTTTTTCAAAATCACTCTTTGCTTCCATGGCTTAGTGTCTATCAAAATATTGAGATGGCAGTTAAAAAAGTTATGCCAGAACTAGATGCAAAAGAGTTGCGTGAACGTGTAGAGAAGTTTGTAACTATGGTAAATTTAGACCAAGCAAAAGATAAATTTCCAGGAGAGATAAGTGGTGGAATGAAACAGCGTGTTGGAATTGCAAGAGCATTGAGTATTCAGCCAAAAGTACTACTTATGGATGAGCCATTTGGAGCATTAGACTCACTTACTCGTGCAAATTTACAAGAGCATTTAATGAGAATTCAACAAAAAGTTAAAAATACGGTAATTATTATTACGCATGACGTAGATGAAGCAGTTTTATTAAGCGACAGAGTGATTATGATGACAAATGGACCAGAAGCAACAATTGGCGAGATTTTAGAGGTAAATTTAGAACATCCAAGAGATAGAGTTGCACTTCAACACAATGCTGAATATCAACGTTGTCGTGAAGCAATTTTAAAATTTCTGTATGAGAAGTTTGCAAAAGAGGACGAATAGAGTTTTGGCACATAGACGGTAAGCCCAATTATTAAGACACTCAACATAGTGTCAAACAAAAAAAGGATAAGTATGAAAAAAGTAGTTATGTCAGCATTAGCGAGTGCAATAGTTTTGGGTTCAATATCAACAGCATCGGCTGAAGAGAATGGTATTGAAATTTTAGATGGTTTAAAATTCAAAGGAGAAATCCGTCCACGTTATGAGTCTGCAAATGTAGATGTAACAAATGGAACAGATAAAAAAGCAGCAAATGCTTTTACAAATCGTTTAGCATTAGCTATCGAAGCAGATAAACTTTTTGGTAGCTCAATGTTTGGTGCTTACTTAGAGGGAACTATGGTTAATAACTTCGGTTATGACAACTACAATAGTACTCAAAATGGTAAAACTCAATATGATGTAGTTGCAGACCCACAACAAGCACGTTTAACTCAAGCATATTTAGATTTTAACTATGGTGGTACGCTACTTAGAGGTGGTCGTCAAGCTGTTAACCTTGATAACCAACGTTTTGTTGGTACAGTAAACTGGAGACAAATGCCACAAACATTTGACGCAGCAACTGTTGTTAATACATCTGTAAAAGATTTAACTCTAATTGGTGCTTATGTTTTTGGTGTTAACCGTATTACTGCTCAAAACAATATTACAGGTGCAACTGAGGGTTCAAATGAAGCTTACGACACAAATAGTGTTATTCTAAATGCTAGTTACAAAGTTGCAGATGAGCTAAAAATTACTGGTTATGGCTATTTACTATCATCAATTAATAGTACTTATGGTGCATCATTAACTGGTAAAGCTAAATTCGGTGATGTTAAATTAAACTACCGAGGTGAGTACGCTAAACAAGATGACGCAGTTTTAGAGCGTCATAGCGCAAATGACTTACCAGGTTCTGCAACACCAACTGCTGGTGCAGTTAGAGGCGAGCCTAAAGCAGACGCTTATTACTACAATTTAGATGTTGGCGCTAACATATATGGTGTACTAGCAGGTGCAAATTATGAGTTTTTAAGTGGTACTAATGGAACAGACAATAAAACAGCTTTCTCAACACCATTAGCAACACTTCATAAATTTAATGGTTGGGCAGATGTATTTTTAGCTACTCCAACAGGTGGTTTAAGAGATGCAAATGTAAAACTAGGTTATGCAACAAAATCTTTTGGTAAATTTGCAGTAATTTATCATAAATTTGATTCAGAGTATGCAATGGCAAATATCGCAGGAACAGGAACAAGTAAAGATTTAGGTTCAGAGATTGACGCGGTATATACAAGAGCAATTCCAGGTGTTAATAACCTAAAAGGTCTTATTAAATATGCAAAATTTAATGGTGGTGATGTAGCTGCTACAAAAAATGATGTTCAAAAAGTATGGGTACAGTTAGATTACAAATTTAGTATTAACTAATTTTATAGAGTGCTAGGCTATAATCTTTTCTAAAAAAGAAGAGATTATAGTAAATGATTAGAGATTTAAAAACAGATAAAAAAGCAGAAATTTTCAAAGGTAAAGCGGACTTTTTATTAGCATGTAGCGTTACTGCCACATGTGAAATAGAGGGTTTAACACAAGCTGGAATTAAAGGTAAAATTCCACTAACTCCAACGCTTGATGCAGAGTTTTTAACAACTGGTAAAATATTTTCACTTGAAGATATTGCTAAAACAGACTTAGGAATACCAACCCCAGCACTATTAACAAGAGCAGTACATGTACTCTCTCCTTTTTCAAAAATAACTGTTTTAGATATAGGCTTACATGTAGAGCCCAAGAGGTGCAATGTAGAGCATTTTGAAATTTCACCATCTCCATCAATTACTTCAAATGAGAACTTTGATGCAAAGAGTGTTTTTGAAAAAGGTTTGAAATTTGGACGTGAGTACAAAAAAAGTGGTGACTATGTCATTGTAGGAGAGAGTACACCATCTGGAACTACAACTGCACAAGCTGCTCTATGCGCATTAGGTTTTGAAGTTGATGGCTTATTTGCATCATCTTTTAAAAACTCTCCAATTTCACTAAAAGAGGAAGTTATCTCCAACTCACTTAGTAAAATTAGTTCAACGATGAGCATTTTTGAAAAATTAGGAAACTGTAGCGATCAAATGGTGGTTTTTGTTGCAGGTTTTATTTTAAGTGCATCTCAAAGGTTTCAAGTTTTACTAGGTGGTGGAACGCAAATGGCAGCAGCGCTTTTAATTGCAGACAAGCTAGCATCAATGAAACAAATTCCTCACGACATAAGAAATATTGCAATCTGTACAACAAAATGGATAGCGAAAGATGGCGCATCAAACATTAACGCTCTTTTGGATACGTTAAATTTCAGTGTAAAAAAATACTACGCAGATTTTAGCTATGAAGATGCAAACATACCTGTTTTAAAACTCTATGATGAGGGAGAAGCAAAAGAGGGTGTTGGTGCTGGAAGTGCCATTGCTTATGGTTACATGTGCGGTCTAACTCAAAAACAGCTTACTCAAAAAGTAGAAGAGTTAATGTCGTGAAAGCGCTCTTTGTAGGTGGAATGAAGAGTGGAAAATCTAACAATGCAGAGCGTTACATTTTAGAGCTTTGTGAAAAGCCTATCTACATCGCGACAACAGAGATTTTTGATGATGAGTTAATTTTAAGAGTAAGAGAGCACCAAAGTAGCAGAAGCAACAGTTTTACAACAATAGAAGAGCCACTAAAACTCTATGAGACAATAAAAGCTCAAAATAGAGCTGTTTTAATAGAGTGTTTAAGTATGTGGATTAACAATATGTTGCATTATGGCTTTACTAGAGAGCAAATTACATCAGAAGTAAAAGATATTTTAGCTCTAAAACAGAGCATGGTTTTTGTTTTAAATGATGTAAGTAGTTCAATAATTCCTGAAAATGCACTTGCTAGAGAGTTCATAACTATTAATGGAGAAGTTGGTGGAATTGTAGCTTCTCATTGTGATGAGGTCTATAGCTGTATTGTTCAAATTTGTAGCAAGATTAAATAAGGGGACAAGGGGAAAACCCCTTGACTAAGCTAAAATAACTTAGATGCAAAAATGCATACAAGTAAAATTGTGAGTACATACTTGTCCATAATATCCCCTTGATTTAGTCTAGGAGGGCAAAAAAAAAGGGAAGAGAATCATGACTTTCTCTTCCCTTTATAAAAGCTTTTTACCGCTCCATAGACTAAATTAGGTTATACTCACAGATAAAATTATATCATAAAATTGAAATTGGTTAAACATGATTAAAAATTTCTTCGCAGGCTTCGCACTAGCATTCAGTATGTTAAGCATCATTCCATTTTTTAAACTGCACAACTTTTTTAGTGGCATAAATGGTTACGCTGTACTTAACTACCCCATAGTAGGTCTTATTTTAGGTACAACTCTTTACTTGACTTCACTTATTTTAGAGCCTTTTTTTGCTTCAACACATCTACATGTAATAATCTTCTTTCTATCCATTTTAATTACAGGTGCAATTCATTTAGATGGTTTAAGTGACTCAATAGATGGACTTTTTGTTAAGAGTGAAAAAGCATTACATGTAATGAAAGACTCAAATGTTGGTGGAATGGGAATGATTTTTACAGCCTCATTTTTACTTCTTAAAGCCTCAGCATTTTGGCACTTAGAGAGTATGTTAATGCTAATTCCTATTATGATGATTTCAAGATACTCAGCACTATTTGAGATATTTTTTTTCAAATACATCTCAAAAAATGGTATTGCAACACTAGCAAAAAGTGAATTTACAACAACACAGTTTTTAGTTGCAACTGTAGCAGTAACTCTAATTTCACTCTTTTTTGAATCTGGCTTAATTATGCTTTTTGTTGCAGTAGCCACAACACTAATAATCAAGCAAATTTTCTACAAAAAAATAGGAGGTTTTAGTGGAGATGTGTATGGTTTTAGCATAGAAGTTGTAGAGCTTATTTTATTACATGTAGTGCTATTAAGTGCTAAAACATAATATCGTTTAGTGAGAATGACCAGCTTTATCTTCTGGTTTAACTTTTATTGCAAACACTAAAGCAAGTGTCACAAAAACAGCTAATGCAATGTAAATTTCCATCTAGTCTGCCCCTTTATTTATTAAAATTGCTCCTGTTGCATAACCTGCAACTACTATGTAGAAAATTACAAAAGTTGTTATACCTACAGAAACATTATGTGTAATTCCAAAAAATGAATTTATTATAGAAAATCCACCAATTAAATTACTAAATGCAATAAGACCTTTTCCAAGCTCTTTAAGCGTCTCTTTTTTCATTCGCTAAGTATAGCATAAATTAATCAAAGCAAAGATATACTCTTCATATGAAACTAACCCTATTTAGACATGCAGAAGTTGATGAGAAATACGCTTCATGTTACAACGGTCATATTGATATTTCATTGTCTCAAAAAGGTATTATGGATACGAAAGAGGTTGCTCTCAAATATAATTCAAGCTCTTATGACGCAATTTTTTGTTCAGATTTAAAAAGATGCGTGCAAAGCATTGAGCCATTTGGTTTTGAAAATGTAATCTTCACTAAAGAGCTACGTGAGAAATCTTTTGGCATGCATGAGGGTATGAGTTATGATGAGATATGCTCTACATGTAATATTAAATATGAAAATTTTACTCAGTGGATGAACGCCTTAGATGGGGAGAGCATAGAGGAGTTTACTCTACATGTAAAGAGGTTTTTCTTTGAGTATTTACCATCTTTACATGTAGAAGATATCTTTATTATGACAAGTGCTGGAGTTATTAAAACGCTTCTACATCTACTCAATAACATCACTTTAGAAGAGGCATTTGGCATTAAAATAGAGTATATGTCAAAAAATGTAATAGCAATGTAAATCTATTTGTAGTAAAATAGTGCATTAAAATAAGTGATGGAGTAATAAAAAATGAGTATTGTACATAGCTTAAAAGAGAATCTATCTACTAACGAGAATGT
>JAYEGD010000024.1:0-5639 GCA_034658915.1 Campylobacterota bacterium
TGCTATCATTATGCGCTCAGCATTTGGAATCATATCTCTTGAGAGTTGAACAAGCTTCAGAGCTTCATCTACATGTAGTGATGATGGTTCTAGTAAAAGTGCTTTATTGTGGTGGTAAAAGTTGATAGGAACAGAGATTGGATTTAGCTCATTTAAAGAGCTTAACATGCTAACTCTATCTTCTTGAGACTCGCCTAAACCAAAAATTCCACCGCTAATTAGTTTTAAGCCAGACTCATTTACATGTAAACATGTCTCATAACGCTCATCCCAACTATGTGTAGTACAAATTTGAGTGTAAAACTCACGTGATGTCTCTAAGTTGTGATTGTACGCTTTTACACCACTTCTTTTCAACTCATTTAACTGCTCTAGTGACGCTGTACCGTTACAAGCAATTAGCCTAAGTTGTGGCACTTCTTTGTTTACATGTAGAGCAGTGTTGCATACAAACTCTAATGTTTTGTCATCAAGACCTTTATGAGCAGTAACTAAACAAAAACCTAATGCTCCATTAGCGTAAGCACTTTTAGCCTCTTGAACAATCTGCTCAAGAGGTTTTTGAATGTAACGCTCTATGTCAGCTTTGTATCTTACACTTTGTGAGCAAAACTTACAATCTTCATTACATGTACCACTGTTAATATTGCTTATTGCACATAAAAATATTTTTCTATTCACTGCTTAATCCTTGCACTCAAAACTAAACTGCTTTTCATTAAACTCATTAGCTTTTGGTTTTTTGCTATAGTAAGTTACATCATACCTATTTTCATCTACATGTAATATAACGGCTTCTGATAGCTCTTTTTTTCTTGCACAAGATTCGCCAGAGTTTAAAAATAGAGTATTGTTTTTGAAGTCACACTCAAAAACATGTGTATGACCAAAAATTACAATATCTGCATCTGGAGTCATATAAAATGGCAGATGCATAAGTTTGAATTTTTTATTTGCAAATTTAAAGTAGTGAGGCTCTTGAACTAAGTTGTATTTAGTGTGAAATTTACTTAAATGAGCATCATTATTTCCATAGACTGCAACATATTTGATTTTTGTATTTTTAATTAACTCTAAGACATCAACATCTACAATATCACCTGCATGAACAATGAAATCTACTTTTTTTTCTACAAATAGCTCTATGATTTTCCTAGCATAATCAAACTTTTTATGTGTATCAGAAATAACTCCTATGCTCTTCATTATTAGCTCTCTCTTGGCGTTCTATCTTTACATTTTGTACACTCATAAACATCTTTGTTTCTGTATGTTCTCTCACTAAGCGCACCACCACACTTTTCACACTTTTTATCAATAGGCTCAAACTTTGAGATGAATTTACACTTAGGGTAGCTCTCACAACCCCAAAAAGCACCACGACGAGAAGTTTTCCAAACTAATTTTCCACCACAATCTGGACATGGTTGAGATGACTCTTTAACCTCTGCTGGTTCAAGTGACTTTGTATTTTTACATTTAGGGTAAGCACTACAAGCTAAAAATTTGCCATTACGACCATTTTTAATAACCATATCACTTCCACACTTGTCACACTTCTCTTCACTCTTCTCATCTTTTGGACGCTCTACTTTGTTGCCATCAGCATCAAGTTGCTCTGTATATTTACACTTTGGAAAACCACTACATGCAACAAACTCTCCAAACCTTCCACTTCTTAAAAGTAGCTCACTTCCACACTCAGGACAGTTACGTCCTAATGGTTTTGCAACTTTTAAACTTACAATATCTTTTTTACCTTTCTCTATTTTTTCCATAAACGGTGAGTAAAAACCGATTAATACCTCTTCCCAAGGTTTATGTTTTTCTGCAATCTCATCTAGTACCTCTTCCATATTAGCTGTAAAGTTAGCATCTACAATTTCACTAAAGTGAGTCTCTAGCATCTTAATTACAGTAAAAGCAATCTCTGTAGGAATAAGCTGTTTTTTCTCAATTTCTATGTAATTTCTTGCTTGAAGTGTGGATATTGTAGGTGCATAAGTAGATGGACGACCAATTCCCTCAGCTTCTAGCTTTTTAATAAGTGATGCTTCTGAGTATCTTGATGGTGGTTCTGTAAAGTGCTGATTTTTTTGAATGTTTTGCAGATCAATATCAGTGCCAACTTTTAGTACTGGAAGTAGTTTGTCTTTATCTTCACTTCCTGTTAAGGCATAAAAACCATCAAAAAGCAGTCTTCTGCCACTCGCTTTATAAGTAGAACTTTGAGAAGTGAATGTAAGAGATTGTTGCTCAAAAATAGCGTCCATCATTTGACAAGATACAAAACGCTCATAAATTAGTTTGTAGAGTTTAGCTTCGTCTGCTTTTAAAAATTTTGATGCAATTTCAGGAGTGAAGTCAACCATAGTAGGGCGAATAGCCTCATGAGCCTCTTGCGCTCCTTTCGCTTTTTTAAGATAACTTTTTGGACTCTTTGGCAGATATTTTTCACCAAAAGTAGTTAAAATATGTTCTCTTACATTTTCAACTGCTTCAGTTGCAAGATTTAGTGAGTCTGTTCTCATGTAAGTAATAACTCCCATTTGACCAGATGGTGTATTTACACCCTCATAAAGACTCTGTGCTAACATCATTGTTTTTTTAGGAGAGTAACCTAAGCGGCTTGAAGCACTTTGTTGAAGAGTTGATGTCATAAAAGGTGCAGGAGTAGAACTTTTACGCTCTTTTGTCTCTAATGAAGCAACTTTAAACTTCTCATTTTGAATAGTTTTTAAAATCTCTTCAGCTCTTTGTTCATTCTCAATAGTGAGTTTAGAAATTTTTTCATCTTTGAAAATTGTTAAATTTGCTTCAATATCTGTTTTGAAAATAGTATCAATGCTCCAGTACTCTTGAGGAATAAATGCTTTTATCTCACGTTCACGATCAACTACTATCTTAAGGGATGAACTTTGAACACGTCCACCAGAGAGACCTTTTTGAATTTTAGATGCTAATAGTGGAGAGAGTTTATAGCCAACAATCCTATCTAACAGACGTCTTGTTTGTTGAGCATTTACCATATCCATATCTATTTTTCTTGCACTATCTAAGGCGTGTTGAATTGCACTCTTTGTAATTTCATGAAAAACAATACGTGGAAGTTGTTCGGGGTCTTGTTTTATTGCATGAGCGATATGCCAACCAATTGCCTCACCCTCACGATCCTCATCGGTCGCGATATATATTGTGTCTGCTTTTTTTGCTAACTCTTTAATTTGCTTTACCGTTGGAGCATTCTCTTTTGCCACACTATACTCAGGAGTAATTAAGTTGTCTTCAATTTTAATACCAAATCTACTCTTCGGCAAGTCACGAATATGCCCTTTAGATGCGATAACTTCATAATCTTTTCCTAAAAAGTTTTTAATAGTTCTAGCTTTTGCTGGTGATTCCACAATAATTAAATTCAATATGTAGCCTTTGTATAATGTAAGAGATATTTTTTTAGTTTTGGAAGTTTATCAAAAAAAAATAAATTTAATTGTAAATATGTTTATTCAACATATTAATCATAGCCTTTTCAAAATTATCTGCAAAACTCTCTCCATCAAATAGTGGTGAGTTTAGAACTTGATCTCTCAATGTTTTTCTAATATCTACTAGAGAGTCTATATTTGAGCTAAACTCTATAGCTTTTTGCAAATACTCATTTTTATCTTTTGCTATCCAGTGAGGCATCTTTGCATTATATGCTATACTCTCTCCAACTCTCGATAAAAATCTATCTCCTTGAAGAGTTAAAACAGGAACTCCCATGTATAACGCTTCAACACTAATCGTTCCACCATGATATGGAAAAGGATCTAGTGCAATATCTACTTTATTGTAAGAGTTAAAATAGTCAGCTCTTGAAGTTTGTCCCTCTAAGATAAGTCTATTAGAGTCTATTTCATAAGTTTCAAATTTTTGACATAAAGAGTTTAGCATAGTTTTGTCGCTTAGCTGTTTTGCTTTAAGAAAAAGTTTTGAAGTGGGGATGTGCAGTAAAATTTGAGACCAAAGCTCTATTACATCATTGTTTACTTTATTTAAATTATTAAAACAGCCAAATGTTATGAAGTTACTCCTTTTAGCTGGAAGCTCATTTACTTGAATGTTGTAGTTTGGTGGAGTAAAACAGAGCCAGGTATTTGGAAGCCTGTAGAGTTTTTCTCTAAAATTAACATCTTCACTTTTTGGTGCTACATAATCATCTGCAATAAAATAGTCAATTTCACTTACACCTGTTGTAGCAAAATACCCAAGCCAGCTTACTTGAATTGGTGCAGGTTTGTATGAAAACATTGCTAAGCGATTGTGTGCAGAGTGACCAGATAAATCAACTAATATGTCAATATCATCACTATTGATTATTGAGGCGGCTTCCTCATTTGAGCTAATATAAATTGAACTCCATTTTTTGAAGTATGGTTTTATTCTTTGTGTTAAATCATCTTCTACAAAATTTGCACTGTAAGCGTATAGCTCAAAACTTTTTAAATGACTTAACATATTTTCTAAAAAAAATCCAATAGCATGATTTCTAAAATCACCAGATACGAAACCAATTTTAAGTTTATGGTTAGACTTTATACCATTATGAGTGAATTTATTAACAGCCTTTGAGCTTATAATATCTCCAAACATATATGCAAACTTATTGTAAAATGATTGTTTAAATGTTGGAGTGTAGTTGTATGAAAGAAGATAGTTGCTATAAGCTTCATAGTAGTCAGGTTTTAAATCTATACATTTAAGATAAAATGTTTCAGCCTCAGCCACTTTTCCTAAATCTTGTAATACATTTGCAATATTGTTGTAAGCTTCATAGTAGTTGGGGTTTAATTTTATTGCATTTAAATAAGCAATTTTTGAATTTTCAAGATCTCCTAACTCTTTTAAAACATTTCCTAGGTTGTTATGAGCAGTTTCTAAATTAGGATTTAACTCTATTGCTTTAAGGTAGCATACTCGTGCTTCAGAAGCATTTCCTAAGTTTTGCACTATTAATCCTAAATTGCAGTAGGCTTCAGCATAACTAGGGTTTAACTTAATAGCTTCAACATAGCATAATTTAGCATCTTCAAAGTGTGCTAACTCTTGTAAAATAGTACCTAAATTATACCAAGCCTCCATATCATTTGGTGCCAATTCAACAGCTCTTTTAGTCGCTTTTAAAGCTTCTGTTGTATTTGAGTTAATTTTATAAACTGCACCAAGTGCTTTCCAACCAAGAGCTACTCTAGGAGACTTTTTTGTTATTTGAATAGCCAAAGATAAAGCTTGAGTGTTTTTTCCTATATTAATTAACTTTAGAAGTTCTTGTATCTTCTTTTTTATTTGTGATTCAGACATGGTATTTAGTACCTTTATAATTTAATTGATTATATCTATAAAAATTTATCAAAAAATTAAAGTTTTTGAAAATATGTACGATTATACTCTTAATCAGCAAGGAAGCTGAAAATAATTGAAAGAACTCTAAAAAGAGTCTCTTCCCAAAAAAGGATTTATTATGGGATTTAGAATAAACACAAACATTGCGGCTATGAATGCTCATACAAACGCAGTTTCAAACAACACAAATATGGATAGCTCACTTCAAAAGTTGAGTTCAGGTTTAAGAATTAACTCTGCTGCAGATGATGCAT
>JAYEGD010000025.1:0-5600 GCA_034658915.1 Campylobacterota bacterium
AATAGATAATATTAAAGTAAAAAATATAGTATGATTGGAATTGAATTATGGTAGATTTTATTATTTTTAAAGTTGGTGATGATTGCTATGGCGTAAATATAGAGAACATTCAACGTATAATTCAACCAACATCACTTACAAAAATAGCACAAGCTAATAATCTTGTAGATGGGATGATGAATTATGAAAACAGGGTTATTAAAGTTGTTAATTTTAGAAAAGTTGTTAATCTTAAGAGCTATGAAGATGAGCTTTTATTTACTTTTAATAAACTTAAAAATCAACACAAAGATTGGGTTAATGAATTAATAAAGTGCGTAGAAGATGAAACTGAATTTAAAGAGACTACAAATGCAAGATTATGCGAACTAGGAATTTGGCTAGATAAATTTACATCACATGATGATAAGATAAGAGTTATTTTAAAAAAATTAAACACATTTCATAAACAACTTCATCTAAGTGCAATAGAAGTTTTAGAAGTAGCTAACTTAGACAAAGTAAAGGCTATTGAGTTAATTGAAACAAAAGTGCATGAACTTTATAAAAATACAATCTATTTTCTTAATGAGTTTATTGATGAGCTAGATCCAATAACTAACTCTATACAAAAACTTCTTTTTTTTACAAGTGAAAAAAAAAGTTTCGCTATTAAAGTTGATGAGATATTAGATATTGCACATGTAGATAAAAAAACTATTGAATCTGCAAGTGAGAAAAAGAAAATCAGTAAGCACTTAAACCTTTTTGGTGTTGTTGAAATCAACGGTGTTTTAGTAAACATAATTAAAGATATTAATATTAATTAGGAGTATAGCATGGCAGTAATAACAGGTGAAAATAGTGTTAAGTTTGATGGTACAACATATGAGAATGAGATTGCTACACTAAGGGATTATTTACAAGAAGTAGCTCCTATTAAAGTAGAGTTTGATTTTGAGAGTGCTGGTGATATTCATCTAGCAATTCTTCAGGTAATTATGAGTTATACAAAACTTTATGAAAGTGAGTATAAATTTTCCAAAGAGAACTCAATATTCAAAAAAACACTACAAGGCTTCGAAACTAGTGAAAACCATTGTAATTAGCAATAGAAAAGGTGGCTCTGCTAAGACAACGACAGCTGTAAACCTTGCAACAGAGTTGGCTAAAAAGAGTTCAGTTTTGCTTATTGACTTTGACACACAAGCTCATGCATCAATTGGTGTTGGTTGCAATGGTGTTGTTGAAAATGGCGCACACTCTATTTTCTTTGGTCAAACTTTAAGTGAGACATTTATTCCAACAATTCATAAAAACTTGACACTATCCCCAGCTTTGGAGCTTTTTGATGTTTATGAGTATTCAGACTTGAGAGGTGTTTTAAAAAATAGGTTTAAAAAAGAGAGCATTGGCGACTTTTTTGACTACTGCATTATTGACACACCTCCAACTTTTGACGCACTACTGAAAAACTCTTTAGAAGTAGCCTCATCTGTTGTTATACCTTTCGTCCCTCACCATTTAGGTGTTGTTGCAGTTGGTCAAATGGTTAGAGCAATTTACAACAATGCTTCAACACTAAATCATAAAATTGCAGATGTTAGTATTTTACCCGTTATGTTTAACCCACACATAGCAGAGCATAAAGATGCACTGCTTAGAGTCTCAAAATCTTTTGGTAAAGAGAAGATGTTAACACCTATTGGTGTAGATATTAAACTATCTACAATGTTTGAATCAGGGGAACCTTTAGTTATTGGTAAAAAAAGAACAAAGGGACAAAAAGATTATAAAAAATTTGCTAATGAGTTAGCAAAAAGATTAAAATAGGATAATTGTATGAACTATAATGTAAAAGTAAATAATCCATGTAGATGTTTTTTAAGAAGTGGTTTCAATGAGGTTTCACAATTTGATAGTGAAGAGAAAGCAAAAGAGGAAGCTGAATATATGTTAAAAATTATGAAAAGTAATTTTTGTCAAAAACATAAATTTACTTTAGAAAACCGTGCTGGTGATTTTGAAATAACAATAAAGCCAAACAGTTAATAAAATGAAATAAATTTAGGAGATTTTTTTGCAATATAAACATGATATAATAGAGAAAAAATGGCAAACTTTTTGGGATGAAAATGGTAGTTTTGAGCCATCATCAGACTTTAGTAAAAAGAAAAAATATATTTTAAGTATGTTTCCATACCCTAGTGGACGCATACATATGGGTCATGTTAGAAACTATACAATTGGTGATGCATTTGCACGCTACTACCGCCAAAGAGATTTTAATGTTCTTCATCCAATAGGGTGGGATAGTTTTGGAATGCCTGCTGAAAATGCTGCAATAAAAAATAGAGTACACCCTAAAAAATGGACTTATGAGAACATAGACTATATGCGCAACGAGTTGAAATCTTTAGGACTATCTTTCTCAAAAGAGCGTGAATTTGCAACATCTGATGAGAGCTATAGTGCAATAGAGCAGGGCTTTATTATTGATATGTTTGAAAAAGGTATTTTGTACAGAAAAGAAGGCTCACTAAATTGGTGTCCACATGACTTAACGGTATTAGCAAATGAGCAAGTTGTAGATGGTTGTTGTTGGAGATGTGATACACCAATTGTTAAAAAAGAGATGTATCAGTACTACTTAAAAATTTCAGACTACGCAGATGAGTTGCTTGAAGATTTGAAAAAATTAGACTCTCTTTGGCCATCACAAGTAATCACAATGCAAGAGAACTGGATAGGAAAGTCAACAGGTTTGGAGTTTGATTTGAACTTTAGTAGCCAAAGCAAATTGAAGTTAGATGATAAATTCAGTGGCTTTAGTGTTTTTACAACAAGAGCAGACACTATTTATGGTGTAAGTTATTGTGCATTAGCTCCAGAACATGAGATTGTAACTCACATGATAGAAAACTCTCTTTTAGATGATGAGACAATTTCTAAAATAAATGCAATGAAAAACACAAGCTCTATTGATAGACAAAAAGAGAAATCAGGTGTAGCACTACATATAGATGTAATTCACCCATTAACAAAAAAAACAATTCCTGTTTGGGTTGCAAATTTTGTTTTAATGGAGTATGGAAGTGGCGCAGTTATGGCAGTGCCTGCTCATGATGATAGAGATTATGACTTTGCACAAAAATATAACCTAGAGATTAATCCAGTTATCAAGCCATTTGATGGCGAGGCTCAAGAGAACAAAGCATTTACAGATGCTGGTGTAATGTTTAATAGTGAGAGCTTTGATGGTATGAAGTCAAGTGAAGCTAAACAAAATGTAATTGACTATTTTCAAGACAGTGGTCTTGGTAAAAAAGTGATTAACTTTAGGTTAAAAGATTGGGGAGTCTCACGCCAACGTTATTGGGGCGCACCAATGCCGTTTATTCACTGTGAAAAGTGTGGAATTGTAAGTGAGAAAAAAGAGAACTTACCAGTGGCACTTCCTGAAGATGTTGAGATAACAGGCGAGGGCAATCCACTAGACACACACCCAACTTGGAAACATTGTAAATGTCCTACATGTAATGGTGACGCTTTGCGTGAAACTGACACCATGGACACATTTGTTCAATCTTCTTGGTACTTTTTAAAATATGCTTCTACATGTAAAGATGGCGCATTTAACAAAGAGGAGTTAGACTACTGGATGAGTGTTGATCACTATGTAGGTGGAATAGAGCATGCAATTTTACACCTATTGTACTCACGCTTTTTTACAAAAGTTTTACGAGATTTAGACTACTGTAGTGTTGATGAGCCATTTAACCACCTTCTTACTCAAGGAATGGTGTTAAAAGATGGCGCTAAAATGAGTAAGTCTAAAGGCAATACAGTTGACCCAGATGAGATAATTAAGAAGTATGGTGCAGACACTGCGAGACTGTTTATTTTGTTTGCAGCGCCTCCAACACAAGAGCTAGAGTGGAACGATAGCGCTTTAGAGGGAGCGTTTAGATTTATTCGTCGTTTGTATGAAAGAAGTCTGCATGTAGAGGCTTCAACTCTTCCAAAAATTGAGCATAGCTCACTTAGTAAAGAGGAAAAAGCTGCACGTAAAAAAGTGTATGAAGCTCTTATTAGAGCAAATGAAGTCTATACTCAAAAATATACTTTTAATACTTTGATAGCTGGTGCTATGGAAGCTATGAACGCACTAAATGAGCAAAAAAATAGTGATGTTTGGGCAGAGGGTTATTGGATTTTATTAAATATATTAGAGCCAATTATTCCGCATGTTTGTTGGGAGTTGAGTGAAAAGCTTTTCTGCACTAAAAACTTTGTACATGTAGATGTGTTAGAGGAAGTTTTTGAGGTAGATAGCATAACATTAGGTGTCTCAATAAATGGTAAAAATAGAACTCAAATTGAGGTGGGTGTTGGAGCTTCTAAAGATGAAATTTTAGAAGTTGCAAAAGAGGCAGCTCAAAAATGGATTGAGTCAAAAGAGATAGTAAAAGAGATAGTTGTACCAAATAAACTTGTTAATATTGTTGTAAAAGGTTAATAGTGAAAAACTCTATTTACATTTTTATTCTTCTATTTTTTGTCTCTTGTGGTTATCAGCCAACTGCACATGTCGCAAAGAGTGTTTTAGGAGAAAAAGTTAGTACAGATGTGGTAGTCTCATTAACTGATCCAGAAAATACTGTAATTATGAAAGATGCACTCTCAAGAGCAGTAATAACAAACTTTAGAGCCTCACTTGTAGATAAAGAAGTAGCAGACTCACACTTGTTAATTTCATTAAAAGATGTACTCTATACTCCACTTCGTTATGACAAACAGGGTTTTATTGTTACATATAGAGTTACAGTATTTGTTGATATTTTAAGAAATAGTGTAAGAGGCAAAAATATAGGTATAAAAAACTATAGCGCTAAAGGCTATTATGATTTTTCAATAGAGCCTAATGCAGTTGTAACAGATAAGCTAAGATATGATGCAATTAAAGAGGGTGCTACAAAAGCACTTCAAAGCTATGTAGCTCAAGTATCATCTGAGGGAATTTAAGGAGATAGGTATGAAAATAAATGATATTATTAAAAAAGCAGTTGCAAGATTAAAAACTGAGGGAAAACTATTTACTCCAGATGCTTACTCTGAAGCATTTTGTAAAGAGGCTAAGGTTGCTGGAGTTTTGGTAGAAGATTGTTCTCATGTAGATAAATATATCTCTATGCTTGATGATAGCTTTAAAAAAGAGCTAAAAAATTACAATATAAAAACCATAAGTGAACTTTTTAGGTACTTAACATCAAGAATAAATCGTACAAAACCTACTCGATGTACAGAGCTAGTAGATGCACAAGCACACCTAGCAAAAAGAGTTTTACAAGTTGTTGGAATTTTACACAATAGAAGTGCGACTGAGCTTTCAAACAAGACAATTAAACTTTTTGAAGAGGATGTCTCTCCTGAACTTTTAAATGCAATGAGAAACAATTGGAACAATTTTTTAACTAGTTATGATGACACTTTTTTACAAGAGTTGAGCCAATTTGGAAGTGTTGATAGTAGTGATTTAAGTAAAACTATTGCCTCTTTAAAAATGAGTAAAAACTCAGCTGCAACATCAAGTACACCAGCAACTTCTAGTGAGTTTGAAC
>JAYEGD010000026.1:0-5490 GCA_034658915.1 Campylobacterota bacterium
AAAGTATGTTTTTTCAAACTCTTCAAAAATCTCTTTTGTGCTTAATTCACGACCCACAACATCTGTAATGTGCTGAACTATTTTTCCAAACTCTGGATGCATCGCTTTTGGAAGAGTGTAGCCGTAACTATCTTCTAAAATATATGCAACTCCACCTTTACCAGATTGTGAGTTAATACGAATAATACTCTCATAGCTTCTTCCAACATCCTCTGGGTCAATTGGTAGGTATGGAACTTCCCAAAATGCATCTTCTTTTGCTCTTTGGTAACTCATACCTTTGTTGATTGCATCTTGGTGAGAGCCTGAAAAAGCTGTATATACCAACTCTCCAACGTAAGGGTGACGAACATGAGTATCTATTTGTGTACACTTTTCAACTGTTGCAATTACATCGTCTAAATTACTAAAATCTAACTCACTATCTACACCTTGTGTTGTCATGTTAAGTGCAAGTGTTATAATATCTACATTTCCAGTTCTCTCACCATTGCTTAAAAGTGTTCCCTCAACCCTGTCAGCGCCAGCTAGTAGAGCTAACTCAGTTGCAGCAATAGATGTTCCTCTGTCATTGTGAGTGTGAGTAGAGATTATTACATTTTCACGGTTATCTAAATGCTCACACATCCACTCAATTTGATCAGCATAAACGTTTGGTGTAGCCATCTCAACTGTTGCAGGTAGGTTGATTACAACTTTTTTGCTCTCACAAATTCCCCAACACGCACTCACTTCGTTACAAATTTGAGCTGCAAACTCCAGCTCTGTTCCTGTAAAACTTTCAGGTGAGTACTCTAAGTCAATTATTCCATTGTGTTTTTTAGCATACTTTTTAACTAACTCTACACCCTCAAGTGCTAATTTAATTATTTCGTCTTTATCTTTTTTAAATACTATTTTACGTTGTGCAACTGATGTCGAGTTGTAAAGATGAACAATAGCTCTTTTTACACCTTTTAAGCTCTCAAAAGTTTTTGCAATAAGATGCTCTCTTGCTTGAACCAATACTTGAATTGTTACATCATCAGGAATTAAGTTGTCATCTACTAATCGTCTTAAAAAGTCAAACTCAACTGCAGAAGCAGATGGAAACCCAACTTCAATGTTTTTAAAACCTAGTTTTACAAGTAAGTCAAAGAGGTCAAGCTTTTGTTCCATATTCATAGGTGTAATTAGCGCTTGGTTTCCATCACGTAAATCTACACTACACCATATTGGTGCTTTTTCTATTACTTTGTTTGGCCATTTTCTATTTGGCAAATCAATTTGTGGATATGGCTTGTACTTACCTTGAGTTACATTTTTCATAAAATATTATTCCTAATTCATTTTTAAAAGACGCGATTATATCATAATTGCTATATTACCAATTTTTGTCTTGGTCAATTGTCACATCAACGTTTACTAAATGTTTTGAGAATATCTCTAAATAGTCCCAATAACTTTGCATATCTTCATCACTTACACCATATTTTTCTTGAACAGCTGGGAGTAGCTCTTTCCAACAAGCAAGCCAAATAATACGAGCTTTATCAGGAATAGAGAACTCTTCATGCATTTTAATCATATCTGTATGACCCATTTGATGAGTGTAGTCTTTTGTGCCGCCACACGCTTCAATAAAAAATTTAGTGTTATGGTGTTTAATTCTATCGATTTCTGCTTTTTCTTGTGGAAAAAAGTTTGCGATGTCGCTTTCAATAACTAAATCATAAAAGTCATTCATCATCTCAGTAAAGCCATCTTCACTAACTGTTTTTAAAAAATTTACATTTGGTAAATCAAATTTAGGGCGCTCGCCAAACTCTGTTTTTGTAATTTTATAATCAACCATTTATATTATCCTATTTTTTTGATATGGAATTATAATTAATTACTTTTCAACTATTATAAAAATATGATTTTATAGCCATATATGAAGAAATAGCAACTACCATCCATAGACCAAAAAAACCAACGTATCCAGCTAGCTCTAAACCCTCTGGTTGTTTTAAAACAATAAATCCTAGTAAAAAGCCACTAACAATTCCTCCTACTAAAAGAAGATTAAGTGTTCTAAAAAAGCGTTTTTTTTCATTCATAATATGCCCATTAAGTTTAAATTATAGAGACCATTATATAATATTCCATCTAAAACTAAAGGTTAATTATGAGACAGTATGAGTCATACAGATGTAATAAATGTGGAAATGTTGTAGAGGTTCAAAGTGTTGGTGGCGGTGAGTTGCACTGTTGTGGCGAGAGCATGGAGATGATTACAAAAGATTTAACTACGGTTAATTTAATGAAAGCATTTGCAGGAGAGTCACAAGCTAGAAACAGATACGAATACTACTCAAGAGTTGCCCAAAAAGAGGGATATAGAGATATTGGCGCACATTTTCAAAGAGCTGCTAATAATGAAAAAACTCATGCAAAATTAGAGCTTAAAGCACACAATATGCTCTTAAAAGGTGAAGAGTTTGGAGATACTATTGCATGTTTAAAAGATGCAGCAGCTGGTGAGAGTTATGAAAATGTAACAATGTACCCAAATTTTGCAGCTATTGCTAAACAAGAGGGGCATAGTGCAGTCTCAAAGATGTTTGAAATGATTGGTAAAATAGAGGTTGAGCATGAAAATATGTACAAAGAGCTTCTTGAGCGTTTAGAGTCAGGTCACGAGTTTGAAAGCGATGAGGAAGAGGAGTGGATTTGTGAAGAGTGTGGACACATCCATAGAGGTAAAAAAGCTCTAAAAGTTTGTCCAGTTTGTAAGCATCCACAAGCTTTTCAATCAAGACTTAACTCCAAGAAATAACACTTTAGCCTCTACATGTAGAGGCTTTATATATTTAGATGAGTCTCTTGTACATGTAGCGCTCAATCATACTCTCATTACCTAGCACACCACCACTATGAACATATAAAATATCTTTATCAATTTTAGAGATGTTTTCAAGTAGTGCCAGCCATGTTTTTGGAGCGTAAATCAAATCAAACTCTATACCTGTTTGTTTAATAAGCTCTTTGTATGTTTGGTAGAACTCTTTGTACGGTTTTGCAAAGTGATATTTTTTTGTTGTATTGATTACATGTAGATTGCTAAGCTCATCTCCTAAAAGTGACATCTGCTCTTTTAAGTAGCTCTCATTTGCGACACATGGAGTTGTATAAACATCTACATGTGGAAGGTTTTTTGCAAGAAAATAGGCTGTTGTTCCTGTTCCTGATGGTGTCACTATGGCTATGCTTTTATCTTTAATAAACTCTTTTAACTCATCTGCTAGCACTTTGACACCATCTTCAGCTTCAATTTGTGCGCCACCTTGATTAATTACAAATAGTTTTTCATCTTTTAAATTTTTAATTCTATCTATTTCACTATCATATTTAGACTCATCAACTTCAATAAATTTTGTATTAAACTCTAAGGCTTTTTTGTAGTTTGAAGATGGATTATTAACTAGGTTTGATGGAACTCTTTTGACATAGTACAAAAATTCCCAACCTTTTTTGTAGCACATATAAGCCATGGAGAGCATTGCATTAGACTGCAGTCCACCATAAGATATTACAGTATTAAGTTTTGAAGCTTGTGTGTTAATAAGAGTGTGTAGTTTTCTATATTTGTTACCGCTGAGGTATTTGTGGATTTTGTCATCACGTTTTATGTAGAATTTGTGTTGATGAAATGTTACTTCATCAACACAAGATCTGTTCAGTGTCATTTATTTGGCGTAAACTATTTTCGCTTTGTCTCTTAATTTTTTAAGAGTTTTTTCCATATCTTTTTGGAATCCTTGCATTTTCAGACGCTCTTCAATAAATTTCGATACCTCTTTAAATGGAACAGTCTGAGCTTTTTTCTTGTCAATTAAGAAAATTACATGGTAACCAAATTGAGTTTTAACTGGATTTTGAGTAATTGTTCCTTTTTTTAAGTTAATTGATGCAGCCCAAAATTCTGGTGCCATTTGACCATTTTGAAACCAACCTAAATTTCCACCATTAGCAGCAGATGGACCAGTTGACTCTTTTTGAACAAGCTCAACAAATTTTTTCTCTAAAGCTTTTCCTTTAAGACCTTTCATCTGTTTAATTATTGCTTCAGCCTCTTTTTCAGTTTTAACAATTATGTGACGAGCATTGGCGCTCTGTTTTTGCTTGAATTCAGCCTTGTTTGCATTGTAGTAGGCTTTAACCTCTTTTTTTGAAACCTTAACCTTCTCAAACTCTTTTTTCTGCCATAGTTGCGTTGCAATTTGCTTTTTAACTCTGTTTATAACTTCATCATACGCTTTTTTATACTCTTTGGTTTTTAACATTCCTCTTTTTTTAGCGTCTTCAAAAATTAACTCATCTGCTACCATACCATCTACAAGACGTGCGCGAAGTTCATTCTGTTTTGCAACAGGCATTTGAGCAACTTGACCTTGTGTCATCTGCATTAAATTATTGTCAATCTCTTCAGAAGAGATTTTTTTACCATTTACAGTTACAACTGTAACGGCACTAACTAATGTACTTGCTAATACGAGTGAGCCTAAAATTTTAACTACTAATTTCATTTATATCCTTTTGAATTTTAAATTTAGTGACATTATACTTTAAATTTATTAAACAGATAGTAAACTACACAAATGAAAAAAGCAACAAAAAAAGAGATAGAAGTAATTAAAGAGAAGTTTTTAGAGCGTTTTGATGGAGCAGTTAGCGAGTTAGAGTACAAAAATGCTTATGAATTGGTAGTTGTTGTAGCACTCTCTGCTCAGTGTACTGACAAAAGGGTAAATGTGATTTCTCCTGCTCTTTTTGAGCGATACCCTGATGTTTATGAGTTGGCAAACGCGGATTTAGAAGAGGTAAAATCTTTTTTAAATACCTGCTCATTTTTTAACAATAAGGCAAAAAATATCATAAAGATGGCTAAACGTGTTGTAGAGGTTTATAGCGGTGAAATTCCATTAGTTGATAAAGAGCTAGTAACTTTAGCAGGAGTAGGTCAAAAAACTGCAAATGTTGTACTAATAGAGCATAGTGGTGCAAACTTAATGGCAGTAGATACTCACGTTTTTAGAGTCTCACACAGATTAGGTTTGAGTGATGATGTAAGTGCGCTGAAAACAGAGAAAACATTAGAGAGAAAACTAAAAGACAATTTACATATTTTACATCAAGCCATGGTACTTTTTGGACGCTATACATGTACAGCAATCAACCCAAAATGTGAAGAGTGCTTTTTAAACGATGAGTGTAAAACTAAAAAAAGTTTTAAGGCTAAATAGTGATGAAACTAAAAAAACTACCAATAGGAATATCAACCCTAAGAGAGATAATAGAAGAAGATTATATCTATGTAGATAAAACAAAGATAGCACAAAAGTTAATAGAAGAGGGCAAATACTACTTCCTAAGCCGACCTAGACGCTTTGGAAAATCACTAATGCTAGACACCCTAAGAACAATATTTGACGCAGATAAAGAGATATTTAAAGGTCTTCACATCTA
>JAYEGD010000027.1:0-5465 GCA_034658915.1 Campylobacterota bacterium
GTTATTTTTCCACAATTAAAAAGAGATTTACTAAAGTTGACAACAGTTGATTTAATTGAGTTAGAGGAAAGAAAGTCTTTAATTAAGTTGTCTTTACAGCCTCATAACTTTAAGAACACTAAGGTTATAGGTAAAATAATGATTAGTGATTACCCAATTAAACCAAAGAAGAGACTCATTGTGGTTGTTGCTTTTGTAACAGGGCTTATCTTGTCTATTTTCTTAGTTTTCTTTATGGAGTTTATTAGAGGTGCAAAAGAAGAAGATGCTAAAAGTAGTAATTGACGCTACACCTCTTTTAAAGAGTTTAACAGGTGTTGGTTATGTGACTTACATGTACTCCAAAGGATTGAGCAAGCTTACTAAAACCTCTTATTTTTATGCATGGTTTTACTCAGATGAGTTGCGTGAGCGCCCACTTGGAAACTTTGAGGCAAAAGTTAATTTTGTTAAAAAGTATTTTCCTCGTCCTTATGTAGTTACTCATATTGTAAAGAGTATAATTTTTAATATTGGTCTATTTATTAAAAAGCCCGATGTTATCTTTCAACCAAACTACAATATTTTTAAAACATATAAAAATTTTCCTACTGTAATCGTAGTTCACGACCTCTCTCACATTAGATACGCACAGTTTCATCCAGATGATAGAGTAGAGTATTTTAATAAAAATTTAGAGTATAGTGTTCAAAACTCATCAAAAGTAGTCGTTGTCTCAGAATTTACCAAGCAAGAGCTAATTGAGTTGAATTTAGCAAATGATGATAAAATTGAGGTTATTTACAATGGTGTAACAGATGGTTTTAAACCTCTACATGTAGATGAGATAAGCAACTCTTTTTTTGAAAAATATTCACTCAAGAAAAAAGAGTATATTCTTTTTGTAGGTACATTTGAGCCTAGAAAAAACCTCTCACTACTTCTTGAGTCATACAGTAAGTATGTGCTATCTACACCTAATCCATCTGAACTTGTTTTAGTTGGAACATCTGGTTGGAGAGATGAATTTTTCAATGACGTGCTTCAAGAAGTTTTAAAACTAAGCTCTGTAAAAAGATTGGGATATTTGAGTGATGATGAGTTGAAGCTTGTGTATGCAGGTGCAAAGATGTTCGTTTTTCCATCTTTTTATGAGGGTTTTGGACTTCCACCATTAGAAGCTATGGCTAGTGGAACATCTGTAATAGCATCTAATGTAAGCTCAATTCCAGAAGTTGTTGAAGATGCAGGAATTTTAATTGATCCTCATGCCTCAAATGAGCTATTAGAGGCGATTAAATTGCTTGATAGTAACGATGAGTTAAGAGCAAAGTATGAAAAAAAGGGGATTGAGCAAGCGAAAAAATTCAATTGGGATGACTCAACAAAGAGACTACATGCAGTGCTTGAAAATGTAGCAAATGGTAGTTAAGTTTTTCTCATTAAGTAGCTCAGAACTATTTTTAAGAGGCTCAAAATTTATCTTTTTTTTGAGTCTTGCAAACTTTTATGACTCAGATGTTATTTATGAGTATGGTCTATTTACGGCACTCTTTTCAATTTTGTTTGTCTTTAGTGATGTTGGGTATCAAACACTTATTTTAAAAGAGATGTCACATAAAAATTCATACAGTAACTACATTAAATACTCACAACTCTCACTATGGAGAGTTTTACTCTTTTCCTTTATTTCACTATTTTTTCTATTTTATTACTTCTTCACCGCTAACAGCCTCTTTTTTTATATATTTATCCTCTTCTTAGCAGATGCAATTTTTGCAACTATCTTCTCTTTTTATAGAGCATTACATAAAAGTATTGAAGAGACAAAAACTAAATTCATAATAGGTTCTATTTTTATTATTAGTTCTACATGTACACTCTTTTTAAGCAGTGTTCATCTACTCTTTTTGACTCTCTCTTTTAGTTATTTGGCTTATGCAATTGTAAGCGCTAAATTCTTAAAAGCAAAAATTGTAAAACTCTTTTTTAGAAGTTTTACTCTTCAAAAATATCTTTTGATGAGTCAAAACTCTATCTACATTTTCATAGGATCCCTTTCAACAATCGCGTACTTAAGAGCAGATATTTTAATGTTAAATATCTTCAACAGTGCAGATGGAGTTACACTTTATAGTGTTGCTTCAAGAGTGCTTGAACTCTCATTGGTTGCTCCTGCTATGATAAGTGCGCTTTTAATGCCGCTACTAATTAAAGATGCAAAGCAGAACTTAACCAAGAGCATATTGAGACAATTTTTTATCGGAATAGCTGTTATGACACTCTTTTTAATAATATCGCCATATGTTGTTGAGATATTTTTTAAACAGTTTATAGATACAACTGAGCTATTAAATATACTACTTCTCTCAATCCCTTTTATGCTTGTTAATGGTTATGTTTTTACGCTGTTTATAGCAAAAGATGCAAGTAGGTACTACGCATTAAGTGCATTTGTAATGCTACTGAGTAATGTAATTTTGAACTACATGTACATTCCAACAGATGGCTACATAGCAGCAGCTTATACAACACTTTTAACAGAAGTGTTTGGAACTGTTTTTGCACTGCTACTGTTAAAAAAATCAGTAGTGATTTGAGCTTCTCGCTGAGAGAAACAAAGTGTAAATTATTATAAAAAAAGGTTTCAAATATGTTTCAAAAATATAAAAAATTGCTTTTTAAAATAGCATTCTATATGACTTTAGGAGGAATTTTTATTCTCTCGGTTACACCGCACCCAAGCAGTGAGACAGTAGCACAAACTACACTTGCGCAAAAAGAGTTATCAACTTTAGGAAGTGTTGCTTATGTAGGTGAAGAGCAGTTGGGAAGCTTTAGCGATAAATATAGGCACTTAATTGCATTTTGGACGTTAGCTCTATTTTTAGATTTAGCGTACAGTTTTAGAACTCTCTATAAATTTCTATTTTTAACACTATATGGAGTGAGCATTGAGGCTGTACAATACTTTTTACCATATAGGGATTTTGATATTTATGATGTAACCTTTAACACAATATTTATTGGAGCATATTTTTTGCTCACTAGAGTAGTATCTGTTAAATTAAAAAAAGATATAGGCTAACTTTTATCTCACTCTATTTTTAAAGCTCAAAACTAAAAGGAAGAAGCTCCTTAGCTTTTTTAATTTGCAACTCGCCATTAAACTCAAAAATTACTAAAATATCATCACCAAACTCTGCTATTACTTGTCTGCATGCTCCACATGGGGAGAAGTTTTTTGAAGATGCGGCTATTGCAATTGCTACAAAATCTCCTTTTGTAAAGCCTTGATTGACTGCTGAAAAAATAGCGTTTCTCTCAGCACAAATAGTTAGCCCATAAGAGGCGTTTTCTACGTTGCATCCTGTTATTATCGTGCCATTTGTGCTTAAAAGTGCAGAGCCAACTTTGAAATTAGAGTAGGGGCTATAAGCACGCATCTTAGCTAATGAAGCAAGATTTAGAAGCTCTTTAGCTTTTATCTCATCTATGAGCATACAATCTCCTTGTAAAAAACATCCACATAATATTCTAAAAATTCATCTCTATCAATGTAATTTTCACTAACACTTTTTAGCTCATTTTCATACAACTCAAAACAGTTTTTAATACTACATGTAATCATACTTACATCTTGGCTGCTAAAGTTAAGAACTATGTCATAACTTGAAAGCTCTACATGTAACTCATTTGAGAGTCTATTTATATCTATATCTTTTTGAGTCTCTTGAGAAAGTTTTAAAATATCTTCAATATACTCATCAAAAACTGCAACCTCATAAGAGTTGCTTAGCAAAAATGCTTTTGTGTAGCTGTTTGCTCCAATGATTGCAACGCTCTTTACATGTAGTGCTTGACACATTGAGTTTAGAGCATTTGCAAAAAGATACTCACCGTGTAAATTTCCATCTTTAATTACAACTGCATCACACAGTGAGCTTTTTTCAACAACTTCACTCTTTGAAGTCAGTAGCTCAATAACCTCATTTTGGTACTCAAAATCAATCATTAAACCATTTAGTTTAGAGTTTTTAGAGTTGCTAAGTGTAAAAAAAAGGTCATCTTCTCGTATATTCATAGGAATCATCATAGCGTTTAAACCATCGCTTTTGAAACGTGAATTAATAGTCGTACTAAAACGATTTTTTGAAGCATTTAGTGCAATAAAGCCATAAAGCTTGCTCTGCACATCAATTGTATTGTCGTTGTTCATCATGACTCAATCCCCCAAAGACTCATAGCGTCCTCCTCTTCAATTTTACATACATGGCACAGTTTTTCGCCATTAAGTGAGATGAAGAAGTTGTTGCACTCATTACATCTTTTTACACTAAAATTAATTAATCTCTGTATTTTTGGCTCAAAAAGCTCTTTTATGTTAAATGATGGCGACTTTGTGAGTGCATTGCTTTCACAAACATCGTGACATGTTCCACACGCTATGCATAAAAATGGGTCAAAATCTATTTTTGAGTTTTTATTATCAGATGTTAATGCAGATGTTGGACATAGACGGTAGCACATTTGACACGCACTACATGTTGCTTCATTTATTAGTTTTTGTGAAGAAAATGTAATATCTGTTGCATCAATTACATGATATGTTTTTGGTTTTTCTAATCTTTTTAGTGCCATTGCAAAAAGTTTTTTACTATCTGTTATGAGTTTTTGTTCTCTAATTTTGGCTATATCTTCACTTTGCAAAGTTTGAGTCATAAACTCATCTATGCTATTTTTGACTTTTTTGTCGAACTCTACTTTTGCACCTATTGTGTTTTGAATATTTATAGAGCTTAAAAAGTCTCTTCTTGTTGGCTCTTTTTGAACATCTTGAACAGCACCAACCTTTACTAGTTTTACACAATTTTCAACATCAATTGCACTTAAAAGGTAGTTGCTCTCTTCAACACAATTTTCAATTAATGCTTTACATGTAGAAGCTATTTCACACTCATCACAATACGCCATATCAAACTCTATATCTGAGTTTTTAAATATGACTAGTGAGCTAAGAGATTGAACATCAAAAACACTTAGACAAGGGACATCTGCTTTACATGTAAGGAGTTTTTGTTTAGTATCAATGAGTGAGAATATTGTATTTGTTAAGCTGAAGTTTTCTAATGAGAGTGCTTGAGATGGACAGACACCAACGCACCCACCACACCCAACACATTGAGAGAAGTTAATAAGCGGAAGTGCGCCATCTATTTTAATAGCATCTGTTGGGCAAGATAGTTCACATGCACTACATGTAGAGAACTTAGTAAGCCCTCTTACACATGCACTAGAGTTTAGTTCAATCATTTATGCAATCTCAAAAAAGAATTTTTTGAAGCTTTAGGGGGTTGAATGGACGTCTCGTCCCTGCCACTAAGATGGACTTATTGTGTGCTTTTATATGGCACACAACACACGTGTTCATTTTAGTGTTTACCATTAGTCAAATACTCATTGTCGCTTAAAATAAACTCTAAAGC
>JAYEGD010000028.1:0-5357 GCA_034658915.1 Campylobacterota bacterium
TTCACATCTAACGTTTTGAGCAACTTTCTCTCTATTAATGTTACCAACTTTTCGGTATCTTCTAACTCATTGTTTATGTTTACTTTTCCTTTTACAAACACCTGTGTTACATCAAAATCTGGAAATAGCTGAAATTTACTCTGCTTAACCAGTACAAAAGTCATAGCAAAAATAGTAAGTACAATTAGTAAAAGTGAAAGTTTAGGTTTTTTAAATAAGAGGTGTAAAATGTTGTCATACAATCTGTACAAATTGTCCCAAATAAAATGTGTAGAGTGACCCTCTTTTCTAAGTCTTAAAAAATCGTATGAGTGAAGTGGTAGAAAGAAGAACGCTTCAAATAGTGAACTAATGAGTAAAATAGAGATCATAATAGGTAAAATTCTAATGAATGCGCCCATCTCTCCACTCATCATTAATAGTGGTAAAAATGCAAAAATTGTTGTAAGAGTCGCAGTTAAAACTGCTGGAAACATCTCAGAAGCTCCTTGAATTACAGCTTGTTTTCGCTCCATTCCCTCCTCTAAATGCCTGTAGATATTCTCAGCAACTACAATAGCCTCATCAACCAACATTCCTAGAGCAATTAAAGCTCCCAATAGTGATAGCATATTAAGTGAGTGTCCCATCATCTCAGTTGCAATTAAACCTATCATAAAACTAAGAGGTATTCCCATGGCAACTACTAATGCTATGCCTCTATTTACAAAAACAAGCATTGATAGAAACACTAAAGCTAATCCAAAGAGTATATTTGCAAAAACAGTGTTTAGTCTATTTTTAATCCAAATAGATGTGTCTGTATAGATATCAAATTGTAGTTGTGGGTACTTCTCATTGTAAATTTGTAACTCTTTGCGAATAAGTTTTACCAACTCAATAGAGTTACCATCTTCACTTTTGTTAATATTAATAGAGATATTTCTAACACCATTGTAGTGCGAAATCTCATTTGCGTCACTAAGTTCAAAACTAAGAGTTGCAATATCTCCTAACAGAACTGTTTTATCTTGAAAGTTTAGCCTACTATTTTTGAGATTTTCTATCTCTTTTTCGCCATTATATGTAGATATAAATAGATGGTTTCCTTGTTGCTTAATAGTCCCAACTGGAAAAATTGAGCTAATGCTCTGTAGTGCATTGACTACATCTTCACTGTTGAGTCCATAAGCCATAATTTTATCATCGTCTATCTTTATGACTAACTCTTCATCACTATCTCCACGAATTGTAATATCGCTTAAATCTTTGTAGTTGCTTAGTGTACTCTTTAACTCTTCACTTACATCTAAAAGCTTCTCTTGTTCAACATCTCCAGCAACTGCAATTAAGACAAGCGGTATTGTATTTACAACTATCTTGGCAACAGGTTCACTCATATCAGCTGGTAAATCTCTTTTCACCTCTGATATTACATCTTTAACATCACTTAAAACTGCAATATTTGATGAGTTTGATTTAATGTCAGCACTAATAGAAAATGTACCATTTTTAATTGTTGTCTCTATATTTTGAAGCTCACTAATGTTTTTAATATCATCTTCAATTGTCTTTACTACCATTTTATCAAGAACATCTGCACTAGTTCCAGCGTAACCACCAGTTACTGCTATTTTGTCCATATTAATAGGTGGAAATATCTCTTTTGGGATGTTAATATATGAAAAAACGCTAAGCAGTAAAATGAAAATTAGTAAAAGATGGTTAAGAAGAGGTCTCTCAATTGCGAAAGTGATGAAGCTTTTTATCATATTTTTACCTTACACCATTTTGAGACATAAATAGCAGTAGCCCTAAAAGTAGTATTAGTACGCCACTTATAATCTCTAAAATATACCCCTTGCTCTTTACAAAACGCTCAGTTTTAGAAGCAAACAGTACACTCAATATTCCAACAACAGATATGGTTAAGCCCATTCCTATGCTCATAGCAACTGCAGCTAAGACGGCGAGAGTGAACTTTTTAAGTACAATAGAAAAAAGAACAATTGTCATAACTCCAGGACATGGAACTATTCCAATAGAGAGTGCTACAAAATATTTACTTCTTTTTTCATCAATAACCTCCTCCTCTTCTCCTTTTATCTTCTCCATAACTGCTTTTACAATTATGTATATACCAACAGCTACAATCATAAGCGCAGATATGCTCATAGCATATGATGAAAACTCATTAAAGTTTTTCCTAAACATTGTGTGAATAATGTAAAAAATTCCAAATGTGAGTGCAAGTGCAGAGAAAGCGTGAATAATAGATATTAAATAGCCCAACTTAAATGCATCTTTATAACTCTTCTTTCCTCTTACAAAGTGCAAAGCTACTAATGCTTTTCCATGCCCTGGTCCAGCTGCGTGAATTAACCCATAAATAAATGCTATGGCTATAACAGTAAAGTAGATAACAATGTAGTTGTCATCATTAATAGATCGTATGTTTGAGGATATAAGTTTATTGAAATAGTATTGCCACTGAACTATAGATTTTAAAAAAAAGTCATACAACTCCATCAGTTTATTTCCAATTTATATCCATAATAAAAATCTTCATCCATATCGCTTAAAACATACTTCGTATCAGAGTTAACATACTCTTTTTCCAATATCATAGCTACAAACATCTCTTTGTCAAAAAACATAAGCTCAATCTTTGAGTTATGATTTTTTATATCAATATCGAAGCTATACACTAATTGGTTATTCTCTATTGTAGCGTTAAAATTCTCTATTTTTAGTGGTTTTTCAACTCCATTAACCTTAAAAAGTGTGAAGTAGCTGTACTCATCTAGTGGTTTGAAGTAGCTTGTATAGACAAAAGAGACCTCATCTTTATCTAGTGTGGCATCTGCATTTTTGTCAAAATCCATAATAAGCATAGATGATGCCATCTCATCCATTTTCCACTTAAAATTTATTTTTGCACCATCATCCCCAGATAGTTTAACTGTTGGAAAAACATCAATAAAGGTGTGTGGATGTGCAAATAGTAACGAATGTATAAAAATAAAAAATATAAATATTCTCATATTGCTCCTAAAAAATTGTGTCTAAAATCTGATTTTTAAATTTAATAGCTTCAACTTTAGCTTTAATAATCTTATTTTCCTCTTTTAGTGAATCATATTCACGTTTAAGAATGGTTATCTGTTTACTTTTGTAGTAAATTTGACTCTGTAGATAAATTTTTGGAAAAAGCACAATTAAAACAAGTGTAGTAGTTAAAATGACTTTTACTAAAGTATTAAAATCAATATCATAACGAGCATTAAATATATACTTTGTCTCATCAATAATTTGATCTTTTTCACTTTTAGCCACTACAAGACCTACTCATTTGAAAAACTCTCAGTTTTGCGCTTCTACTTCTTGGGTTCTGTTTTAACTCATCAGAAGTTGCACATAGTGGTTTTTTTGTAACTATTTTTCCAATGTCATTGTTATTTCCACACTCACAACGCATAACATCAATGTCACAAATGCATTTTTTTGACCAAAGAGTAAATTTTTGCTTTACAACTCTATCTTCTAAAGAGTGAAAAGAGATAATGCCAACTTTAGCACGACTTAAACAGTTCTCTTTAAGTGCATCTAAAAGACGATTAAGTTCGCCTAACTCATCATTAACCTCAATTCTAATTGCTTGAAAAACAAGAGTTGCAGGGTGTATTTTCTTACCTCTTGGAGCAAAAGGTTTAACAACTTCACTAAGCATTTTAGAGCTATCAAATGGACGTTTTGAGATAATAGCAGATGCAAGAGAGCGAGAATTTTTCAGCTCTCCATAGTTGTACAAAATATTCTCTAAATCTTTTTGGCTATACTCATTAACAACACTCTTTGCATCAAAAGATGACTCTTTATTCATACGCATATCTAACACATTACTATCGTATGAAAACCCCCTGCTCTCATCATCTAACTGCAATGATGACACCCCAATGTCAGCTAAAACACCCACAATTTCATCTGAGTTATGCTCTTGTAAAATCTCTTTAATAACATCGCTAAAACGCCCTTTTTTAATACGCACCCTATCACCATACTCTGCTAACCTAGCAGTAGAAAACTCAATAGCCGTCTCATCTTGGTCAATCCCTATTACATGTAGATGAGGATAAGTATCAAGAAGAAGCGAAGTATGCCCACCATACCCTAGCGTACAATCAATAATAATTCCACGCTCAACACTAGCAAAACTATCAATTACTTCATTGTATAAAACGGGAATATGTGGTGTATTTGTCAAAGAGAAGCCTTTTTTAATATGTAGTGCAATTTTAGCATATTGTTACGCAATATATTCCATTGTAGCTTTTTGAAGCAGTGCAGACCTACTTAAATGGTGTTCTTTAGCATACTTGTCTGCCTCATCTAAAAAACTCGCATTTACTGAAATGTTAATTCTTTTAACTTCATTGCCAAAATCTCTAATAATTCCTTCTAAAGATATATCTTCATCTATGGCTTCAAAATGAATACCTACACCATTCGCAATCAACCTATACTCTTGTAGTTGTTCAGGTGTTGCTTCACTCAATCTTTTTGTATAGCTTAGAGGTACAGGTATAACTCTATTTGTAGTTAATTCAATGTAAATTTTATCACTTCCAAAGCCAACTGTTTTTATAAGTGTTCTATTTTTTGAAGTATTCATTCCAAGCCTTTATTAATTCTTTATTGTACACTCTTACAAGTGCAACAAGCTTTTTCAACTCTTTACTCTTTAAGTTATAGCTATCTGTAACTTCTAAACTTTCAAGTTCTATGCGTGCATAAGCATCAGCTTTTTCTATGTGTATATGTGTTGGATTATGTTCATCACTGAAAAAGAAAAATCTCCAACCATCAACTTTTAAAACTGTAGGCATCAGTATCCTTTGTGTAATTGTACACACTATTTTCTTTTTTTAAGTTTAGATGTGTTTGCAGCTACACACATGCCGTTCAATCACTACTTTTATAATACAAATCTAAAATAAAAATTTCAAGGAGAGATGAGTTGGATTTTATTTGTTTGGTTTATTTGGATAGATATTCTCAAATTGAAATTGCTTCTTTTCTTGGATTGTCTAAATCTTTTATTTCTATGGAGATTAAAAGTGGAGATTGAACGGCAGGGGTGGAGCTTTTATAGCTCATTTTTGGAACAATAAGTGCCTGACCATAATAGATGACATATTCAACAACATTTAAAAGGTTTAGATTCAAGGCGAACTTTACTTGGCGATGCTAGAGCATCGTTAAGTGAAGTTCAACGCAGAAGATGAATCTTTTAAATGTTGCCCGTAGGGTGAAAAGACGAGGCACCCCTTGAGGGTGTAAGCTACAATCTGCTTCGTTAAAACCTCTTGAGGCACAAT
>JAYEGD010000029.1:0-5326 GCA_034658915.1 Campylobacterota bacterium
TCCATCATTTGACTTAAAGTCTATCATTTTGTAGTAGCCACTATCAAACTCAGAATCAATCGTTGATGATAGCATTGCAGCATCTTCTCCAGCTTCAGAGAGCTTATTGCTCAAACTAGATATGTTGTTTGTTGTAGTCTCATACAAACTCTGTATCATATCTTTTTTAGAAGATTGATAGTTAATTGTCATAACCGCTGCTAACATTATAATAATTAGTAGCGAGACCATTATTGCCATCTGTTTAAATAGGGTCATAGTTTTTTCCTTTTCATGTCTAATTGCATCTGTTTCCATTTTTTTGACGCTGCACCTGTGTCACCATTCATAAGCTTTACTAGCTTTATGATATCTTTTCTTTTTGACGCAGGAAGAATTTTTTTGTTGATATTATCTAAAATTAGAATATCTTTTTTAGATTTCGGTTTTGCTTTTGTTAAGTACGCTAAAATCATATGTGAAATATTTTTACCAGATCTACTTTTATATACGACGTAGCCAAACTTCATCTTTTTAGGGCTTACTCCTAGTGCTTTTAGTGTACAGTATTTTGCAATCGTGTAGTCTTCACAATCACCCATACCACGCCCAACAAACTCATAAAGTGCTGCCCAGTGGTCTGTGATACCATAGACTTTTATGTCACTTCTATATTGAATGTAGTTGTACCACTCATTAACTGCAGTTAACTTTTCCATTTCACTTTTATTTTTCAACTTAACTAATAAATCTTTATAAAGAGATAAGAAGCGCTTTTTTGCAAAATCTCCATGTTTTGCTTGAGCATCTTTAACAAGAGTTTTAGTTACTAATGCACCCAACAAGTGTGATGGTAATAAAAAAGTAATAAGTATCGAAATATATATAATTTTTTTCATCGTGTTAATTATATCAAATTAACTTTGTTTTAATACAATCTTGAAGATAATAATAAAAATCAGAGGTTGATATATGGAATGTGAAAATTTTGAGTGTAAATCGCTATTAGAAAATGCAAAAGAGCTAAAGATACTACATGTAAGAGATGAAAAGAGTGAAGATGGCTTAATTATAGATGTCTTCTACAGCGCATTTAAAAAAGTTTGCACAACACAATCTGTAAACGAAGCTTTAGATATGTTTAAAAGTAATTTTTATGACATTATTATGGTTGATACTCACATAGGAAATGATAGTGGCATAGAACTTATATCTAAAATTAAATCTATTGCTAATAAAAAATCTGTAGTTGCAATAGGTGTTGATAAGTGTAGCAATGATTTGATTACTCTTATTAACATTGGTATAGAGGGGTATATCATCTTACCTACTAGCGAAAATGAACTTATTAAAATTCTAAATAGAATCTGCTTAAATGTTACAGAGTACAATATGCTAACACAGTTTAGCACTCTTTTGGAAAAATCTTATGATGAAATATCACAACAAAAAAACAAGTTAAATCAACTACTAATTGAAAAAATAGGCTCTGATGCTATGAGCATAACAGAGCAACTACATGTAGTAAATGTACCAAAAAAGGAGGTTGTGAAAATCAGTGCAAAAGATTTTGTAGCAAAACTACCTAACTATTTAGTAAATACAATTGAAGAGTTAAGTGATAACATTGCAGATATTGAAGAGAAACTAAACATATTAGTTGCTTCTCCAACACTATTGAATGCACAAAAAACCTCACTCTCTTTTACTGATTTTACAACAAACTTAGAACAATTTGAAGAGTTTAGTGACCTCGCTCTTGCAATACAAAAAATAGTTCATATCTTTGAGCATATAAATTTAAACGGAGATTTTAACATCTACTTTGAAATATTCGGTGTAATTAGCGATGAGTTTAGGAATTGGTTTGACTCTATCTTTCTAGCCTCATCTCTTCAAGATATACACGAGCTAGATGAGTCAATAATAGCAAATTGCATGATGATAGAGTCAATATTTGGACAAAATAGCACAACTCATGTAAACAATGAGGCTATCGAGTTTTTTTAACTATTAAGGTCAGGCACTTAACTCTCATAAGAGAGTTAATAAGTGTTAGTTCTTATCTTGATCTACAATTTTATTAGCAGAAATCCAAGGCATCATTTCACGAAGACCAACACCAGTTTTCTCAATTAGTGAAGCTCTAGCATTTGCACGTTCTGCGTTCATACGAGGATAACCAGCTTGACCCTCAAGAATAAAGTCTTTTGCAAATCTACCATCTTGAATCTCTTTTAAAATCTCTTTCATAGCAGCTTTTGACTCATCATTAATAACACGCTTACCAGAAACATAATCACCATACTCAGCAGTATTTGAGATAGAGTATCTCATATCAGCAATACCACCCTCAAACATTAAATCAACAATCAGTTTTAACTCATGAAGACACTCAAAGTATGCAAGCTCAGGTGCATAACCAGCTTCTGTTAAAGTTTCAAAACCAGCTTGAACTAAAGATGCAGCTCCACCACAAAGTACAGCTTGCTCACCAAACAAGTCAGTCTCTGTCTCATCTTTGAAAGTAGTCTCAATAATTGCAGTACGTCCACCACCAATAGCAGATGCATAAGAGAGTGCTAACTCTTTAGTAGTTCCACTAGGGTTTTGACCAACAGCGATTAAATCTGGAATACCACCACCACGTACGAATTCACTTCTTACAGTGTGACCTGGAGCTTTTGGTGCAATCATTGTTACATTAATGTCCGCAGCTGGTTGAATTCTACCATAATGAATAGAGAAACCATGACCAAATGCAATAGTAGCACCACTTTTTAAGTTTGGTGCAATTTCGTTAGTGTAAATTTCTGCTTGGTTCTCATCTGGAAGTAAAATCATTACTACATCAGCAGCAGCACTAGCTTCAGCAACAGTTAATACTTCAAAACCTTTAGCTTCAGCTTTTGCCCAAGAAGAGCCACCTTTTCTAAGACCAACACAAACTTCAACACCACTATCACGTAAGTTTTCAGCGTGAGCGTGACCTTGACTTCCAAAACCAATCATTGCAACTTTTTTAGATTTAATAATATCAATATTACAATCTTTGTCATAATAAACATTCAATGCCATTTAGCATCCTTCTATTTAATTTTGGGCAATTATACCAAAGCAATATAAAAATTAGTTTTATTTTTTAAAATGATTAAAAATATAACTCAATAAAATTACACAAAAAAAATGAGAGATTAACACTATGAATAAAATAAATTTAATAGAGCATGTATTTGTTCTTGAGGAAAAAGAGCTTCTACATGTAGTAAACTCAAATGAGGAGTTTTCGATATCTATAGATGGAAAAATCGAGCCTAGCTCTTTTAGTGATGCTACTATTTTTAGAGGTAAACTAGTACCAGCTACATCAACACTGAACCCATCGCAAGCGATTAATTTCACTACCATATTTCCTAGTGAGTATAGAGTAGTTAAAGATGGTTCTAAAATTTTAGTTAAAGCGCAAAATGCGTGGCAAAATATTATTGAGCTAAATAAAAACTCATGCTCGTATGATGACTCTAGTGGTGATGGTATTGCTGAGTTTAATGAAAAGCCATTAGAGACAATTGGCTGGCATGCAACAGAATTTGATGTAACATACAGAGAGATTGTAGAGCATTTAGAGCAGATATGTGATATTACACTTTTATGTATTGAACAAGCTGAACCATACCAATTTAGTGGCTTAGGCTTTATTCAAAATGAAGAAGATGCTAAAAACGTAGCCTTTGAATTTTGTAAGAACAGAGTAATTGAGAAGATGAAAAACGATGAACACTTCAAAGAAGAAGCACTAACTAGTGACGAGAAAGAGGCTGCTCAATTTTTTAAAGTTATATGAGAAGAGAGTAAAAATCACTAGTGATTTGAGCTTCTCGCTGAGAGAACCCTAGTGGTAACGTAGTAAAATGGGCTTAGCTCATTTTACGTGCTTAATAGAAAATCACATCTCTTCGCATAGTAAAATTGCATCTTTAAATTTGTACTTTTTTAGTACAGACTTTAACTCATCAAATATCTTTTGATCTTCAGCCTCCAACTCATACTTCTCAATTTTCTCTATTACTGGAGTACACTTTTTAATCAACTTTGTCTTTACTGTATCTTTTAACTCTAAAAAAAGTTCCTGCCTTAGTTCACTTGATAGCTTCTGTTTTAACTCTTTGTCATTGCCGTCGTCTAGTTTTTCGTTAAGCTCATCTATAACTACCTTTAATTTTTTATACAACTCAGGCAACAACTCTTTGCTTTGTGTCTCATCAAGCTCTTTAGCTACCTTGTTTAACTCCATAGCTCCAATATTCGCACTTAAGCCTTTTATTGTATGAGTCGCTCTTTTAAACTCCTCTGCATTAAGTTTCTCTAGCTCTAAATTTGAATAGTTCTCTTTAAAATCTTTCAATATTTTCAGATACAGTTTTCTATTTCCTGCTAAATGATAAAGCCCTATTTTTGAATCGATATTATCAAACTCTAAAACTTCAATCTCCTCTACATGTAAAGAGTTAGACTCTTCTACATGTAACTCTCTTTTTTTAGAGATATACTTTAGAAGTGTTGCATAAAAAACTTCGACCTCTATTGGCTTATTTAGGTGTTCATTCATCCCAATTTTTTGCGTTCTCTCAACATCCTCTTTCATAGCATTGGCTGTAAGTGCAATAATTGGTATCTCTTTGTTTATCTCTCTAATAAGGGTTGTAGCTTCATAGCCATCCATTATTGGCATCTGTAAATCCATAAGTATAAGCTCATATTTATCTCTGTTTTTCTCAAACAACTCTACAGCTTCTTTACCATTATTTGCAATATCAATCTCAATTGCACTATTGGCTAATAAGCCAATAATAATCTCTTGATTTACGCTGTTGTCTTCAACTAAAAGTATTTTACTGTTTTCGAGTGTTTGCATTGACTTTTGCATACCACTCTCTTCATTTTTAATTTTACTAATATTTACAGTACCTAAAAAAACATCACTTAAAATGTCATTTAAAATAGATGGGTTAATTGGTTTTTGTAAATATATATCTATTCCAACAGATTTAGCTTGTGTCATTATGCTCTCTTGCTTGAAAGCACTAACCATAATAACCTTTCTTGGAATTTTATCAGAGTCAAACTTCTCATTAATTATTTTTGTTGTCTCTATTCCATCTAGCTCTGGCATATTCCAATCCATTAGAACTAAATCATATTTTTGCTTCGCATCTTCAATCATCTTAATTGCCATAGCGCCACTTTTTGCTCTATCTACGCTAACTCCAAAGTCCGTTAAAACACTCTGTAAAATTTCTAGCCATATTGCATTGTCATCAACTACAAGGATTTTTTTATCTTTAAA
>JAYEGD010000030.1:0-19341 GCA_034658915.1 Campylobacterota bacterium
TTCTCTCTAGTGATTATTGAGTTTAACTGATTATCTTCAATGTTAAGTTCATTAATTTCATCAATTAACACTCTTTGTTTTTGAATACTTTGAATCATATCATAGTTACTCTCTTCATTATATGATACCGTTGCAGTTATCGCCAAAATTAGAGTTAGTAAAATGCTAATTAATAGTAGGTTCTTAAAAACCCTCTCAATATTCTTTTTCATTCTAGTATTGTAAAGAAAATAACTTAAATTTCACCTAAACAGCTCATTAATGCAATTCCCTCACGTAGTCCATCATCTATAACTATGCTAGTTTCAAACTTTAAAATATCATAAAAAGCCTAAATCACATGCTATCAATTTTGAATACTACTCAAGTAGCCATGTGTTTTTAGAACATCAATAATTTCATCTTGGTGTTGTGAACCTTTTGTCTCTAAATGAATAGTAACATTCGCATCACCATAATCTAGTGTTGTGGAAGTTCTGTCGTATGCAATATGGACAATATTTGCTGTTAAGTCACGAAGTAGCTCTGTTAGCATCATAAGTGAGCCTGGCTTATCAATAAGTGTAACTGTCAACTTCATTTTACGTTTTGACTTAATGAGACCTTTTTCAATAATTACATTTAAGAGTGTTACATCAACATTTCCACCACTTAAAACGATGGCAACTTTTTTACCCTTAATATCGCCTAGTTTGTTATGAATTAGAGCTGCAACTCCAACACTTCCTGCACCCTCAACAACTAACTTTTGTTTCTCTAAAAGAAACAAAATTGCAGCAGCAATCTCCTCATCATCAACACTAATCATCTCATCTACACAACTTAAAATATGCTCTAGTGTGATTACTGAGGTGTCTCTAACTGCAATTCCATCTGCAATTGTTCTTACACTTGTTGAATCAATCGGCACTTTTGAGTCAAATGAGTTTTTCATAGCTGGCGCGCCTGTTGCACTAACACCAACTACTTTTATGTTTGAGTCAATCTGCTTAATTGCAGATGCCATACCAGCAATTAGTCCACCTCCACCAACTGGAATTACAACAATGTCTGGCTTTGTGCTACCTTGTAAAATAATATCTAGCGCAACTGTACCTTGACCAGCAATAACTTCAGAGTCTTCAAATGGGTGAATAAATACTAAAGAGTGCTCTTTAGCGTAGCTACAAGCATAAGCATACGCTTCATCATAGTTGCTACCAGCTAAAATAACGTCAGCACCAAAATGCTTTACACCATTTATTTTTGTCAAAGGTGTAGAGTCAGGCATAACAATAGTAGCTTTAATATTAAACTTTTGAGCAGATAGTGCAACACCTTGTGCATGGTTTCCAGCACTTGCAGCAATTACACCAAAACTTCTCTCTTCTTGAGATAAAGAGGCTATTTTGTTGTATGCACCACGAATTTTAAAAGCACCAGTAATTTGTAGGTTCTCTTTTTTTAAGTAAATCTCTGCATCACTCAATTGGCTTAAGTATGGTGCAAAAGTGTATGGTGTTTGATGTACTATAGTACCAATTCGCTGTTGTGCTTCATAAATTTTTGAAAGCTCTATCATATTGCTCTATGTTCTACCATACTACAGTGATTTTGCACCACTTTCATTCCAGCATTTTCAGCTTTAGAAGCAGCTTCATTATTTACAATTCCTTTTTGTGACCAAAAAACTTTTACATCACCACGCTCAATACAAGCATCTGCAATTGCATTTAGAGCTTCTGGTTTTCTAAAAATATTGACCATATCTACCTCAAAAGGAATCTCTTTAAGTGAGCGGTAAACTTTTTCACCTAAAATAGTCTCCTCTTTTGGATAAACAGGAACGATTTTGTACCCTTTATCTTGTAAGTAAGCCGCAACTCTATGGCTATCTTTACTCTCATCAGGAGAGAGTCCTAAAACTGCAATACTCTTAACGCTACTAAAAATCTCTTTTATCTCTTCTTTATTACTATTTACTGAGGGAAATTCACATTCCATATTAGACCTTTTTATTTTTTTAGTGAGTGGATTATATCAAAAAATATAAAATCTAAGACTGTATCAGCAATTTAAATTTTTCTTTCAAATCACTATTTTCAAATGGATTTTTCATAGTTATTGTTCCATCAGGTAGCTGAAAATAGATATTTCCATTTTTACTATAAACATTAGGTACTCCATTTTCTAAACTTTTTCTTTGTGCATTTCTAATAGCATTGTTCCCTATTTGTTGAATTAAATCATTTTCTATTTGCATCTACTATTTTCCTTAAATTTACTATATTTTTCTACTTTATTTTTTTAGTGAGTGGATTATATCAAAAAATAGTGCACTAAATTATTTGCTCATACTCAAAAGAGGATAGATTTTTCTCAATTTCATCAAACTCAATTCCAATTAGGTGTATATTTTTACTCTTTGATAGATATTTTTGAGCATAGTTTTTATCTTTGATTTGAGTTAGTGCATCTGTTTTGTTGTCTCTCATCTTAAACTCAATGATATATATATTATCTTCTACAAACAGTGTTAAATCTATACGTCCATGGTTTGTTACATCTTCACCTACTATTTGTATTCCTAATGATGCTAAGTAGGAGTATATAACTGTAGCGTAGTAACCCTCAAAATGTGCTATATTGTTTTTTGTGTAGTTATTGTGAGGTATGGATGCAAAAAGTGATAAAAGTGTCTCTTTTAAACTCTCTAAATCACAAGAGGCTAATGCTTTATAGATGCTCATTTGAGATTGCTGTTTTATTTGAGAGTTCTCTTTTAAAACATAATCTAATATATAGTTATGCAGAGACATTTTAACCTCTATGTTTGGTATTTTTAGTTTATACTTAATTTGCGAAGCAAATCCCATCTCCTCTTCTACCATCTTATCAATAGTTAAATATCCACTTTGATAAAGTATAACTTCTAAGTCTAAGTTCTCTATGTCAAAGCTATCAAGAAGTCTTTCATCTACTGTTAGATTAGATAGGGTTGGAATAAAGTAGCTGTTATCTTTGATTAGTTTCATTAAAAAAGTTGGACTCCCTGTCTCAAACCAATAGTTTTTATATAGAAATCTGTTTTTAATAAAGAGTAGGGTGTCAAATGGATTATATATATCATCTTTTAAAAAGTTGTAGCCATTGTAGTAGTTTTTAAACTTTTCTAAATTTACATCTTTTAAGTGTGGTAAAAACGTACTCTCTATATCGTTTTGAGTATATCCACAAACATTGCCAAAATCTGGATTTAAGCTTATATCTTCTAACATATTAAGCCCACTAAAGATTGATGCTTTTGAAAACTTACTCACTCCTGTTAAAAATGCAAATTTAATATATGCATCGTTTCCCTTTATGATTGAATAGAGACCTTTTATGTACTCTCTATGCTCTTTGGCTTGTTCTATCTTATCTACAATGTCTAAGATAGGTTTGTCATACTCATCTATTAATATTACTACTTTTTGATTATATTTTTTACAAGTTTCTTGAATTAATTCATTAAAACAAGAGGATGGGTTTGTTATATTTTGACACTTTACACCTAATCTATTTTGATTTTCTCTAAATAAATCAAATACCCTATCTTGTAAATCATTGATGGTTCTATTTTTTCCATCCCAGCTTATTTTTATAACTGGATAAGTTGTACTAAAATCCCACTTGTCATAAATAGCTAAACCTTTAAAAAGCTCTTGGTTTCCTTCAAAAATGTTTTGCAAAGTATCTAAAAAAAGGCTTTTACCAAACCTTCTTGGACGAGATAAAAAAGCATAAGAGTAGTTACTAATTAAATTATAAGCAATCTCTGTTTTATCTATATATAGATAGTCATTTTCTATTATCTTCTTAAATGTTTGTATTCCTACTGGTAGTTTTTTTAAATTTGACACTTTTACTCCTTATTTACTCATTTCTTAAAACAGTTAAAACATCTACTTCGCTCGCTTTTTTTGCAGGGTAAAAAGATGATAAAACAACAATTATAAATGCACCAATAACAATTAGAGAAAAATCAAGTGTACTCAAGTCTAGGGGTAGGGTGGAAGTAGGATAGACATCTTTTGGTAGTGAAACTATGTCAAAACTACTTAAAATCCACAATCCACTAAGACCTAATAGAACTCCAGACAAAATACCACCAATTCCTATTATTACACCTAAATAGAGAAAAACTTTTTTTATTTGTGAAGATGAGACTCCAAGTGATATTAGTAGAGCAATCTCTGAGCGTCTATTCATAACTGTCATAAGTAGTGATGAAATAATATTAATAGAAGCTATCATAATTATGAGCATTAAGACAATAAATAGTGATGTTTTTTCCAACTCTAAAGCTGCAAAAAAGTTTGCATTATCTTGCCACCACCCTTTTATTCTAACTGAACTGCTTAGCTCTTTTTCTATTTTGGCAATATCTTCTTGAGGATTTGGAGAAAAAATATGAATTCCATCAAACTGATTGTGTGGAATATGAAGAATTTTTTGAAGTGCTACAATTGAGGTGTAACTGTAAGCTTTATCATAAGCAGAGAGTCCAGAGTTAAAGATACCAATAATTTTAAAGCGTTTCATTTTTGGGGTTGAACTTAGTCCACTAGCATCCATTTGAGTGAAAATGTATGTTAATTTATCATTTTTATAAACATTAAACTCTTTTGAGAGTGTATGTCCTATAACAATGTCAAATTTACTAATATCTTTAACACCATCAATTGACTTTTTTAAAACATCGTTTACATGTAGCTCTTTTTGAAAGTCAACACCAAACAAGTAGCCACCCTCAAACTCATCACTACCTTTGGCAATAACAGATGTCATAATATAGGGACTAAAATGAAGTTGTGGGAATTTCTGCTCTAAGCTAAGAAGTAGGTTCTCATTCACAGCGCCATAAAAGCGAGGTAAAATTGTTAATGGATAGTTCATAACACTAAGAGATTTTTTAAACTCTTTGTCAAAACCATTCATTAGTGCCATAGCAATAATTAGCACCATAACGCCTATAGTAATTCCTAGAAATGCCAAAAGAGCAGATAGGAATATAAATGGCTGGTCTTTGTCAAAGCGTAAAAAACGCTTTAAAAGGTATGGTGTTAAGCTCAAGAAGCAAAAACACCTTTTTTAGGTCCACTTTTTCCACAACACTGCTTAAACTTTTTACCACTTCCACATGGACAAGGATTATTACGTGGTACTTTTGTTTGTGAACTGCTTAGTTGTGTAACTTGTTCAGCTTCATCGTCACTTAAGTTTAGTTTCATTTCAGACTCATTTAGAAACTGTTCTTGCTTTAACTGCTCAGCTAAAGCGCGAGCCTCTTCTTCAGGGTCTTGCATTTTAAACTGAATTACTTGAAGAGTTTTAATTGTCTCATACTTAATGTTTTCCACAAGCTCACTAAATAGGTTAAAGCTCTCTTTTTTGTACTCAACAAGTGGGTCTTTTTGGTTGTAGGCACGAAGTCTAATACCTGTTTTCATACTATCCATTTGGTAAAGATGCTCTCTCCATGCGCTATCTAATGTTTTTAAGTAGATTTCTCTCTCTATGTCTGAGCGTAAATCTTCTTGAATTTGTGACATTTTTTCACTGTAAGCATAACCAATTTGCTCTATTAATAGTGTGTGCAGTTCATCATACTCAAGTGCTTCAAGTTGGTTTGGTTCAAACTGAAAATTAACATCTTCTTCTAATATTTTAATTAGTTTTTCTGTGTTGAAATCTTCACTTGCACCACCATCGTAAATATTACAATCAGTTAAAACTTTTAAGATGTACTCTTCACGTATATCTTCAATTTTAGATGAGATATCAAACTCTAGATTTAGTAACTCATTTCTAAATTTATATACAATTTTTCTCTGCTCATTTGCAACATCATCATACTCAACAATATGTTTTCTGCCCTCAAAGTGCATATTTTCAACTTTTTTCTGTGCTTTTTCTACTGCACGAGTAACCATTTTAGACTCAATGTATTCGCCATCTTCAACACCTAATCTCTCCATAATTGACTTAATTTTATCAGAACCAAAAATACGAAGCAGATTGTCCTCTAAGCTTAGGTAAAATTGTGTAGTTCCAGCGTCACCTTGCCTACCTGAACGTCCACGAAGCTGATTGTCAATTCTTCTGTTTTCATGACGCTCTGTTCCTATGATGTATAATCCACCTAATGCTTTTATTTCGTCATTTACTTTAATATCAACACCACGCCCTGCCATATTTGTAGCAATAGTAACAGCACCTTTAACACCAGCATTTTTAATTACTTCACCCTCTTGAGCATGGTTTTTTGCATTTAAAACTGTATGGGCAATCTTCTCTTTTTTAAGGACGCTATGAAGTAGTTCAGACTTTTCAATAGAGGCTGTTCCGATTAAAATAGGTTGACCATCTTTGCTTAACTCTTTGATTTTTGCTATTACCGCGTCAAATTTCTCACTCTCTGTTTTGTAAATTAAGTCATTTAAATCTTTTCTAACAATTGGCTTGTTAGTAGGAATAGAGACAACATCTAAAGAGTAAATTTGTGAAAATTCTGTTGCTTCTGTTTGTGCAGTTCCTGTCATACCTGCTAGTTTATCATACATTCTAAAGTAGTTTTGAAATGTAATGTCAGCTAATGTTTGAGACTCCTCTTTAATTTCAACACTCTCTTTAGCCTCTAATGCTTGGTGTAGTCCCTCACTAAAACGACGACCCTCACTAAGTCTTCCTGTAAACTCATCTACAATGATAATTTCACCATTTTGAACAACATAATCAACATCGCGTTGAAAGAGGTAGTTAGATTTAAGAGCTTGATCAATATGGTGCGAGAGACGTGAATTTTCTACACTATATAAGTTATCTACTTCAAAAAGTTCTTCTGCTTTTTCGACACCAGCTTCTGTCATTAATACAACTTTATCTTTTTCATCTAGTGTAAAATGAACATCCACTTCCATTTGAACTGCAACACTATTCGCTTTTACATAATCTTCTAGTGTTCGTTCAACTGGTCCCGATATGATTAAAGGTGTACGAGCTTCATCAATTAAAATAGAGTCAACTTCATCAACAATTACAAAACTGTGTGAGCGTTGAACCATCTGCTCTTTTGTGTAGCTCATATTGTCGCGTAAATAGTCAAAACCAAACTCATTGTTTGTACCATAGGTAATATCAGCCTCGTACTGTTCTCTTTTGTCTTCATGATCTGTCATTGTCTCTAAAACAATTCCAGTGCTGTATCCTAAAAATTTGTAAAGTTCGCCCATCTCTTGACCATCACGCTGTGCAAGGTAGTCATTAACTGTTACAAGGTGAACGCCTTTACCAAGCATTGCATTTAGCACAATAGGGAGTGTAGCTACAAGAGTTTTACCCTCACCAGTTTTCATTTCAGCTATTTTACCCTCATGTAAAACCATTCCACCAACAAGTTGAACATCAAAATGACGCATATTTAAAACACGAAAACTAGCTTCACGAGTAATTGCAAATGACTCTTCTAAAACATCATTCAGTGTATGTTCATTAGATAAAACTGACTCTTTTAAGGAGTTAAATTCAGCTTTCAACTCTTCATCACTCATGGGCTGATATTTAGATTCAAGTGCATTAATATTTTTTACACGTTTTTTATATTTTTTTAGCACACGATCATTTTGTGTACCAAACATTTTACCGAACATATTTTGAAGCATATAGACTCTTTAAAATTTAATTTTGTCCGCGATGTTACCATAAAGTCTCTTTAATTGGCTATAATTTGACAAATGACAAGGAACTTTATGAAACTATTTTACTTACTTCTTATTTCGCTGCCACTAATTGCGCTCGAACTTAAAACATTTCAAGCCAATTTCAAACAAACTATTACAGATGAAAATAATAAAACAGTTGTTTATGAGGGAACACTATTAGCGAAAACTCCAAGTAGTGCAAAGTGGATATATACAAAACCAATTAGTAAAGATGTATATGTAGATGAGTATCAAATTACAGTAGTAGAGAAAGATTTAGAACAAGCGATAATAAAAGATATAGACTCAACAGTAGATTTCATAAAACTTTTACAAAAAGCTAAAAGAAGTAACTCAAATAGCTACTCAACAAAAATAGAGAATAAGATATATACGCTAAAGTATAAAAATGAACTACCATACACGGTTGAGTATAAAGATTTTTTAGAAAATAGAGTTAAAATTACATTTATAAATCAAATTATGAATAAAGAGATGAATAGTTCTATTTTTAAACCAATAATTCCATTAGAGTATGATGTTATTGTAGATTAAGTAAATTTTAACATATTAGTGACTATAATTCTGCATTCAAAAGCAATAGCTTATTGAAACTTCAAAAGTGGCCCCATCGTCTAGCGGTTAGGATCCATGGTTTTCATCCATGTTACGGGAGTTCAAGTCTCCCTGGGGTCACCACTTCTTAAAAAAATAACCTCAATTAATTTTATTCTCATTCTTGTTGTAAACACAAAACACTATCTTAAATACTGCACCCTCGTTACTGTTATATGCTTCTATTGTGGCACCGTTTTTATCAATAATATTTTTAGATAAATATAGTCCTATTCCACTACTAGATTTTGTGCTAATAAATGAGGTGAAAATATTAGGTAAAATATCTTCATCTATTCCACCACCATTGTCACTTATTGTTAGCTTTTTGTTTTTAATTGTAATCTCAATTTTTGGAAACTCTATATTTTTTATAACAAAAATCTCTCTAGCGTTACTAAGAATTGAGAATATAACTTGTGAAATTTCATTAAAGTTTGCATCTATCTTCTCATCTTCATAATCATTAATTACAACCTTGATACGGTTGAAGTTTAGTGTGGCATCTATTATGCTAAGCACCTCTTTTAAGTTATCTTTGATGAAAAATTTATTGTTACTCTCACTTGGTTGGTAGTAATCTGTAAAGGTATTGATTGTGTTAGACATAAAATTGATGATATGTTGTTCAGACTCAAGAGATTTCATGTAGTCATCTTGTGTCAGTTCAATACTGTTTTTGATTTTTGCAATATTTAGTAGATTAATTGAGGCTAGTTCACTAAGAGGCTGTTTCCATTGGTGTGCAATGTGCATTAAAAGTTCACCTAATGATGCTTGTTTTGACTGTTGGCATATCATATAGTCATTCACTCTATTTTTTTCTACTTCTAAAGAGACTTTTTCTTCAAGTAGTTTTTGATACTCTCTTAACTCTAAATGTGTTTTAACTCTAGCTAAGAGCTCTTTTGGGTTAAATGGTTTTGTGATGTAGTCAACTGCGCCTAGCTCAAATCCATATGTAATATCTTCATGAGAACTTTTTGCACTTAGAAATATAATAGGTATATCTTTATGCTTTGGTGAGTTTTTTAGTAGTTCGCATAGTTCATAACCATTCATCTGTGGCATCATAATATCTAGCAAAATCAGATCAATACTCTCATTTTCTAGAACCTCTAACGCATTATCAGCACTCAATGAAGTTGCTACATCGTAACTATTTAATATATTTATGAGTAAATCTAAATTTATTATGTTGTCATCAACTACTAATATTGTGTTACTCATTAACTTCCTTTAAAACTTTTACAGCATCGCTAAATTGGTACTTTTTAATTAACTTACTCGCTTTTAAAAATATTTCAGTATGTCTCTTATCTAATGCATAGCTTGATAGTTTATTGATAATTGGTTCACATAACATTGGTCTTTTTTTGTTAGCGCTTAACTCTAGCTCTTTAAATAGCTCTTTAACTAGCTCAATATCAACATCTTTTTTGGTATGTAGTTTTTTATTTTCACTCACTCTTTGCGCACTTTGTCTCTCTTTTATAGAGCCACTTTTTGCATTGCTTAATTCAAGTTCAAAAATAAATCTACTCCCTTCTCCTATTTTACTCTCTACCCAAATTGTTCCACCCATTAACTCTACTAACTCTTTTGAAATAGATAGTCCAAGCCCTGTTCCACCATACTTTCTAGTAGTTGAGCCATCTGCTTGAACAAAAGCATTAAAGAGGCTTTTTTGCTCTTTGGGCGTCATTCCAATGCCACTATCTTTAACCTCAAATCTGTACAAGTTATGAGTTGCATTTTTTACTAAAATTTTAACAAAACCTTTTGAGGTAAATTTAACAGCATTAGAGAGTAAATTTGTCAAAATTTGAGATATTCTTAGTGAATCACCATGTAAGTTTGAACGAACTTCACCATCATAATCAACACTAAGCTTAATACCTTTTTCACTAGCTTGAACCATATTGAGTGATACAATATCGTTAATCAGCATATGAAGATTAAAATCTACTTTATCTATTTTTAGCTGATGTACCTCTAGTTTAGTGAAGTCTAATATATCATTTATTATTTTAAGAAGTGTTTGAGATGACTTCTCTATTTTTCTTGAAAATTGACTCTGTTTTTCATTCAAGTTTGTCTGTAGTAAAAGATAATTCATTCCAATTATTCCATTAAGTGGAGTTCTGATTTCATGGCTAATGTTTGCAAAAAATTGACTCTTTAGAGTGTTTATCTCCTCAGCTTTTGCTTTTGCTATCTTCAAGTCTTCATTTAGAGTCTCTAGTGAACTGTTGTGGTTTTTAAGAACTCTATTTCTATAAAACATTACTAAGAATATAATTAACGCACCTGCTAGAATTTTCCAAACTAAAGAGTAGTCAACAGAGTCACTAAATGTTACTTTTACCCAACGATTTAGTATATCTTGTTTTTTATCTTCAGATACACAATTTATTGCTTTATTTAAAATATTGTTTAAATGTGGCTCATCATTTCTTGCACCTATACTTAAGCTTAAATCATTTCTTAATCTACTAGAGATTTTCAACTCTCCTGTAAAATCTTTTTGTATATTGTATGAAAGTACCATTAAGTTATCAATATAGCCATAAACATCTCCACTATGAACTTTTTTTAGACCCTCTTTAATTGATGCTACAGGAATGATTTTTATGAGTGGATACTTATTTTTAATAATATCAACAATAGCATAACCACTCACTAATGCAATAGATACATCTCCTAAATCATCTAGCGAATCAATAAACGTTTTATCATTTGTTGTTGCTAAAACTAGAGGTAGTTCTAAATATGGTTTTGTGAAGTCCATATAGAGTGAGCGTTTTTTTGTCTTAGATGCTAAAGAGTAGATGTCGCACTCTCTTGCTTTTGCTCTATCTACTGACTCTTGCCAAGAAGAGGTTTTAACTAACTCAATTGGGGTCTCTATTTTTTGTGAAATTAGCTTTAAGTAGTCTGCTGCAATTCCTACATGTACTCCATCTTCTATCTTTTCAAAAGGCATCCATAGAGGATCAACACACATTTTAATTACTCTTTTATTTTTTAAGTATTGCAACTCCTCTTTGGTAAATATAGGCATTCTATCAACATTATAAGATAGCTCCTTATCCACTTTACTCTTTTTAATTTCGCTTGATTGAAAAATAAATCCACGTAAATCGTAGTTTTCACTAACTAAGCCTAGTTTTACATACATATCTGCATTTAATGAGACTAACTCTTGAGAGATTGCTCCAATTTGATAAATGTCTGTTCTAAAGAACTCTTTCGTCTTTCGTGCTTCAAAAAGTAGCGCATTTTTAGATTTACTCTTTGAGTACTCTTTTAAAATAAGATCTGCAATCTCTTCTTGATTATTAAGTGCATATTCCCAACCTTTTTTTGTTGCGTTTACAAAATCTATGGTTCTATTTGGAAACTGTGCAACTTCATCTACACTTGTAAATAGATCTAAATCATAAGAGTAAATACCCATTTCAGCAGGATTTAAAATATTGTAGCTTATATTTCTCTCATTTAGCTCAAATAGTTGATTTGTTAAAAACACACTCATAGCATCAACTTTACCTAAAGCAAAATCATCAATATTAAATGTATGTGGAACAATAGTTATGCTCTTATTTTTAATTCCATTTTCTCTAAGCATAACACCTATTGATGTGCTGTTAAACTCATTAGAAGCGAGCATCACTTTTTTACTCTTCAAACCTTTTACACTTTTAATAGATGGCTTTGTTACTAACGCTAAAGCATTTTGTTTAAAGTATGAGGCTAATTGAATAATATTTTTACCAGCTAACCTCTCTAAAATTAGCTGAGAAGATGAGAATCCATAAGTACTCTTTGAGCTAAGTACGTCATCTGTTATATTAATTCCATTTTTATACTCTTTTATTTCAACATCTAAACCTACATCTTTGTAGTAACCTTTATATTTTGCAGCATACAACCCAGCAAATTCAAATTGATGCTTCCACTCAAGTTGAACAGAAACTTTTTGAAGAGATGCAAATGCATAGACACTAAGAAATAAAATTAATATTGTATGTCTCATTTAAAACCTACTTTTTTACACATATTATAGCAGTAATAGAGTATAAAAATTCAATATTGTAAAAATTTCAAAATTATTTCATAATGAGACCTTAATAAGACTTTGTTTAGATATAATTCGCAAATTATTTGATTTATTTTATGTTGATTTGTACATGTAATAATATTTAAAATAATTTCTATTAAGGCAGTGAAAATGAGTAATTTAAAAGATGTGAAGCCACTATTTGAGTGGGCAGTGCTTAATGGAGACTCTAAAATTATAGATAGAATTTTAGTAAAAACTCTTCCACAACTAGTTAAAAGTGGTTGTGAATTAACAACTAGTAGCATAGAAAATTCATCTAAAGTGGATGTACCAAGTGAACTTTATGAGACAATTAAGTTAGTAACAGAAGAACTAGTTGGTAGTTCTTTTAACAAGTAGGAGCTATTATGTTTGATATTAATAAATATGAATTTGACAAAGAGCATAACTACTTAGAGATAGGTGGTGAAGCGATGATATTTCATTGTCATCACTACTTAACAAATCTGCAAAGAACCATTTTAGATGCAGAGTATATAGATAGCAGACCATTTATTATAGGGAGTGCTGCTGATGCGGTTTTTAATCAACTTAGTAATCTTTGTGATGGTTTGAGTGTTGATGAGTCTAAAAAGATGGCTGAAGATATCTACAAAACTTTTGGTTATGGTCTTATTGATTTAAGTAAAATGGATGAAAATGGAGTAGAACTTACAACCGCAAAGTCTATTTTTTCTAAAACATGGCTCTTAAAATTTGGCGAGAGTTCAAAACCAGTTGACTACTACACAACAGGTTTTTTAGCAGCAGCATTTGCAGTTATTTATAAAAAAGAGCTAAGCAATATTGAAGCAGTTCAGACTACATGTATAGCTTGTGGGGATGATATAAACACTCATATTATTAAATATGGAAATGGAAATTTCTCAACATATCCTAAAAAGTCTCCAACTGTTTTTAAAGAGGTTGAAAAAGTTTCACTTAATTGGGAGCATGAAGAAGCAGTTTCAAGTGCATTTTTAGGCGCTCATGCAACATTAGTAGGAAATGAAGAGGGCTATATTCCAGCTTTTGGAGTATATTTAGTAAGAAACCAGAGCGATTACGTAAATAGATTACAGTTTGAGTTTATTAGAGCTATGAGTAGTGTAGCTGGTGAGTATGGTGTTACACTAGGCGGTGAGCTATTAATGGAAGCTGGTCATGCGTGTGGCTTTTTTACTTATGGTGGTATTATGACATCTGCTGAGTGGGATGGTGCAGTTAAACCATACTTAAAGAGCAAAGAAGATTGGATAAAAGGTCTCGCAGCACTAGTAAACACAATGGGATGGGGTTATCATACAGCAGTAGAGTTGACAAAAGATAGAGCAGTTTTTAGGAACTATAACGATTTTGAAGATTTAAGTTATGTAAGAATGTATGGAAACAATGACTACCCAATTCATTGGGCTAATAGTGGTGGTTTTACAGGACTTATGCAACTTATTTACAATACAGACATTGTACATGGAGAGAGAGTTGAGAGTGAAGAGGGCTTTAGAGATATGAGACGCTCAAAAGTTGGCTATAAGACAAAAATGAGAAAAGGAATCTCTTGTGGAGATGACTTTTTAGAAGTAGAAGTTTATTTATAAAATAGGAAAAACTATGTTTGATATTAATAAATATGAGTATGACAAAGAGCATTGTGTTTTGATGATAGAAGATGAAGCTATGATGTATCACTGTCATCACTACTTAACAAATTTACAAAAAACAATTTTTGATGCTGAGTATATTGATAGTGTTCCATTTATTGTTGGAAGTGCCGCAGATAGTGTTTATAATCAGCTAAGCAATTTGTGTAGAGATAAATCAGAAGATGAGTCTAAACAATCAATAGAGCAGCTCTATAAAACATTTGGAAATGGTCTTATTGATTTAAGCTCTATGAATGAAAATGGAATAACATTAACCACTACTAAATCTATTTTATCAAAGACATGGTTGTTACAGTTTGAAAAAAGCTCACAACCAGTTGATTGTTACACAACAGGTTTTTTAGCTGCAGCATTCGCAGTTATTTACAACAAAAATTTAGATGAAATTAGTGCGAAACAGACTACATGTATGGCATGTGGAGATGAGTTTAACACTCATATTATCAAGTTAGGTAGCAGTAACTTTACAACATATCTAAAAAAAAGCCCAATAGTTTTTAATGAAACTCCAAAAGTTAAAATAGATTGGGAGCATGCACAAGCAGTTACAGATATGTTCGCAGATGCGCATAAAAATTTTATTGGCAATGAAGAGGGTTTTATTCCAGCTTTTGGTGTTTATGTTGTTCATAACCAATCAGACTACATCAATAGAGTTCAATTTGAGTTTATTAAAGCAGTTGTAGAAGTTGCTGGAGATTATGGTGAGACTCAAGGTGGAGAGCTTTTAATGGAAGCGGGTCTCGCATGTGGCTTTTTTACACTTGGTGGAATTTTAGCATCACCTGAGTGGAAAGTCGCTGTTCAACCACTCTTAAAAACAAAAGAGGATTGGATAAACGCTGCCATGGCACTCACAAATAATATGGGTTGGGGTTATCAAATGGCAGTTGAAGTCTCAAAAGAGAGACTTATCTTTAGAAACTATAACGATTTTGAAGATTTAAGCTATATGAGAATGTATGGTAAAAGTAAAACTTTCACTCACTGGGCAAATAGTGGAGGGTGGTCTGCTATTATGCCGCTAATATACAATACAGACTTAATAGAAGATGGAGAAATTAACTCTATTGAATTGTTTGGTGATGTTAGACGTTCTAAGTATGGATATAAAATAAATAGAACAAAAGGGATATCTTGTGGAGATGACTTTTTGGAAGTTGAAATATATTTATGAGTAGTGAAATAGAGAGTTTAAAAGCTCAAAGCCAGAGACAATCAAAAATATATAAAAGACTTTATGAAATTGGAAAAAGCTTTAATGAAACATTAGAGATTGATGAGCTTTACGATATAGCAATAGATTTCATAAAAACTGAGTTACATTTTGAAAAATGTCTAATATTTCAACATGATGATAATAATGGTTGGTTTAAAATTGTTAAATCTTCCGGGTATGATAATCCTATGGAAAAAAATATTCTTAAAATTATTAATTTGCTTCTCTCAGGAGAAGTTATTGAGTACTTAAGAGTCAGTGGAAAGCCAATTGTACATACAGTTGATAAGCCTATTGAGAGAGTTGAAAAATTAGTCAAATCTCTCTTTTTAAATGAAGCATATTTTGAGCTTTTTGGAGGAACTGTTGAGATACCATTTGGTCTAATGGTTGTGGGTAATGGTAAAAATGAGCAAAATAGTTACTCAAAAATAGTAGATGACTCAATGCTTATGTTAGCACTTGGAAACTTTAATACACAATTTTCAAACACTATAAATAATGTTATTTTTTACAAAGCGTGGGAGAATGAGAAGAAGAGTTTAAATAATAATATCTTAAAGAGAACAAAAGAGATACAGGAGCAAAAAGATACCTTTGAAGCAATATATAAAACAACAAAAGATGGAATTGCAATTTTAGACTTAGAGACAACAGCCTTTTTGGATGCAAATGAAGCGTATATGGATATGACAGGCTTTTCAAAAGAGGAGTTGTTGCGTACTAGTTGTTTAAAGATGAGTATCGATAAAGATATTGAAAGAAGCAAAAAAGCACTTCAGCGTGTAGTTAGTCATGGTTTTATTACCAATTTTGAAAAGTCTTGTGTCATTAGTGATGGCTCACTCATAATAATCAATATGTCTGTAACTTTAATGAGTGATAAAAAAAGGGTATTAGTAAGTGCTAAAGATGTCACAGAGCAAAAAGAGTTAGAGAGAAAACTCATTGTGGCTAAAAATAAAGCAGAAGAATCAACACGCTCTAAATCAGAATTTCTAGCCAATATGAGTCATGAGATAAGAACTCCTATGAATGGAATTATTGGTATGAGTCATCTTGCTTTACAAACAGAGCTTCAGCCAAAACAGAGAAGTTATATAGAGAGAATAGATAGCTCAGCAAAGTCTTTGCTTGGAATTATCAATGATATTTTAGACTTTAGTAAAATTGAGGCTGGAAAACTTACAATTGAAAATGTAGATTTTGATATGTTTAAAATAGTAGATAGCATTGTAAACTTAGTAGAGCTAAAAGCACATGAAAAAAACCTTGAGCTTATTGTTAGTTATGACCCAACTATTGGTAAGAAGTTTTTTGGAGATAGCTTAAGAATCTCTCAAATTTTAATTAATTTAATAGGTAACTCTATTAAGTTTACATCAAGTGGTGAAGTTGGAATTTATATATCTAAGTGTGATAATAATAGGTATAGATTTGAAGTGAAAGATACAGGTATTGGATTAAGTGAGCAACAAAAAGAGAAACTGTTTCAATCATTTTCTCAAGCAGATGGAAGTACAACTAGAAAATATGGTGGAACAGGGTTGGGTCTTAGCATCTCAAAACAGCTTGTTGAACTTATGGGTGGTGAAATTTGGGTTGAGAGTGAATTAGGAGTTGGTAGTAGCTTTATTTTTGAATTAGCTTTAGAAGAGATAGAGACAAAAGAGAAAGATTTCAAACTATTTGAGAACAAAAAAATTCTAATTGTAGATGACAATGAGTCATGGCATGAGATATTAAGTAACACACTAGATCTATTTGGGATTGATGTTCATAGTGCATTTAGTGGTCAAGAGGCAATTGATAAGATATCTGAGTGTAAAAATATTTATGATTTAGTGTTAATGGATTGGAATATGCCACATCTTGATGGTATTGAGACTGCAAAAATTATTAGTCATGAATGCTCTACATGTAGCTTAAAATCTACATGTACTACTCAGCTACCACCAACTGTTGTAATGGTTAGCTCATTTAGACAAGAGAGCGTAGTAAAGTTGGCTAAAGATGCAGGGATAGATATATTTTTACAAAAACCGATAAATCCATCAATTTTAAATGATATTTTAAGTGCAATATTTTTAAACAATTTTCATGAGCATAATTTAGTTGTAGAAGAGAGTAGCACTCTAAAAAGTAGTATTGAGTCACTTAATGGAAGTAAAATACTACTTTGTGAAGACAATACAACAAACCAAGAGATAATTTTAGGACTGCTAGATAGTAGTGGAATTGAGATAGATATTGCAAATAATGGTAAAGAGGGTGTAGAGAAATTTAAAGCTAATGGTGGTAGATATGAGCTTATTTTAATGGATATTCAGATGCCTATTATGAGTGGATATGAAGCAACAACATTAATTAGACAAAGCGATAAAAATATTCCTATTATTGCATTAACAGCAAATGCAATGAAAGAAGATATTGAAAAAAGTAGTGAAGTTGGTATGAATGAGCATTTAAACAAACCAATAGATGTTAAATTATTGTATGATACTTTACTTAAATACATATCGAAAAAAGTTAATACACCAAAACCTACTACACAAACAAATAGTGAAGTTGAGTTACCAATGTTTGAGACAATAAACACAGATATTGGCTTAAAGTATTTAGCTGGTAATAAAAAACTATACCTGAAAATATTGACAGATTTTTTAAATAGCTATAGAGATATTGATTTTAATTCTTTAGATAATGATAGCTTTAAAAGAGCTACTCATACTCTAAAAGGATTAAGTGCGAATATTGGTGCATCAGCTCTACATGTAGTTGCATCTGAGCTGGATAATTCTCACAATAAAGAGTTGCTACAAAGCGTCTATGAAGAGTTAAGACCAATTATAGATGAACTTCAAGATAAGTTAAATTTAGGTCAAAATATATTAACAAAAGAGCAGCAAGATATTATGAGCAAAGAGATAAGAGAGCTTCTACATGTAGAGCTACAGAATGCTCTTAAGACTAAGATGCCAAAGAGGTGTGAAGCTGTAATTGATAAGATTGCTCAATATGAGTTAAGTAAAGAGGACTTAGCACTTTTTGATAGAGTAAAGAGTTTGATTAAGAAGTATAAATTTAAAGATGCATTAGAACTTATAGGATAGAGATGATTAAAGATAAGACAGAGACTATTTTAGTTGTGGATGATACTGAGACAAATATTGACATACTGCTAGAGCTACTGAGTTCTGATTATGATGTAATGGTTGCACTAGATGGAGTTAGTGCTTTAGAGATTGCTATGGATGAGAGTGTTGATTTGATTTTATTAGACATAATGATGCCTGAAATGGATGGTTATGAAGTGTGTAAAATTTTAAAAAAAACCGATAAAACTAAAGATATTCCAGTGATTTTTATAACAGCAAAAACTGATGAAGATAGTATTGAAAGAGCATATGATGTAGGTGGTATTGACTATGTAACAAAACCATTTAAACCAAAAGAACTTTTTGCCAGAGTAAGAACTCAATTAAGTATGCGAAGCTTAATTAGCAATCTTGAATATATTGCATCACATGACCAAATGACAGGAATTTACAATAGAAGAAAATTTTTTGAATTAAGTGAGTATAGATTTACAAGAGGCTTAGAAAATCTGTATGCAATAATGATAGATATAGATAAATTTAAAGCCATAAATGACGCTTATGGACATCCAACAGGCGATAAAGTAATTAAACAAACAACAAAAGCAATTAATGAGCAGTTAAATGAAAATGCAATATTTGGAAGATTAGGTGGAGAGGAGTTTGCAATAATCTGTAATTTACCAACAAAAGATGAAGTAGTGCAGATGGTAGATAGAATAAGAAAATCTGTAGAGCAACAAGTGGTTTTATCAGATAATGCAACTGTTATAAAATTTACCATTAGCTTAGGTTTAGCAAAAGCTTCAGCTGAGACAAAAAATTTAGACTATTTACTAAAAGAGTCAGATATTGGGCTTTATGAAGCAAAAGATAGAGGCAGAAACAGAACTGTATTTAGAGATTGAACACTGATTCT
>JAYEGD010000031.1:0-5255 GCA_034658915.1 Campylobacterota bacterium
GGAAATGGTAGTGATATAGCAATTGAAGTAAGTGATGTAGTGCTTTTAAATGACTCATTGTTATCACTTCTTGAAGCATTTCAAATCTCTAAAAAAACATTTAGACTTATTAAGCAAAATTTACTTCTTTCACTTGTTTACAATGCAATTACAATTCCACTTGCTATGGTTGGTTACATCATTCCACTTATTGCAGCTATCTCTATGTCTGCTAGCTCTTTACTTGTTGTTAGTAACTCACTAAGAATAAAATTTGGTTTAATGGGATTCAAAAAGGATAATGAAAATGGATAGTTGGGTAATTGCTATGATGCTCGGTGCATCTATTGTTTTAGGTGGAATTGCACTTATTGCTTTTTTATGGGGAATTAAGAGTGGACAGTTTGATGATGAGAAGAAGTTTTTAAATCAAGCTCTTTATGATGGAGAGGATGAGTTAAACCATGAGGTGGAAAAAGAGAAGCGCCGTGAAGAGTTAAAAAAGAGAGATTATAGACCAGAATGATAAATATAACCTTTGTAACACTTTTTCAAAATCTCATTGAGGGCTATTTTCAAGACTCTATTTTAAAACGTGCTCGTGAGAAAAAGCTCTTTGAAATAGATTTTTGTAACCCTAGAGAGTTCACTACATGTAAACACAACAGAGTGGATGATACAGCAGTTGGTGGTGGAGCTGGTATGGTTATGAGCATTCAGCCACTTGAAGATGCACTGAAGAGTTTAGGAGATGATCTACATGTAATCTTTGCTACACCAGTTGCAAAACCATTTACTCAAAATGATGCAAAGAGATTGGCTTATAAAAAAAAGATTGTTTTTGTCAGTGGAAGATATGAGGGTATTGATGAGAGAGTAGTTGAAAAATATGCAGATGAGGTCTTTAGCATTGGAGATTACATCTTAACAGGTGGGGAGTTGCCATCTTTGGTTATGAGTGATGCAATTTTAAGAAATGTTGATGGAGTGCTTGGAAATAGTGACTCATTAGAGATTGAGAGCTTTGAGAGTTCACTTTTGGAAGCACCATGCTTTACAAAACCACAATCTTTTAAAGAAAATTGCGTTCCTAAAGAATATATTAATGGAAATCATAGTAAAATTCGCGCACTAAAATCGTCTCTGTCTGAATGTAAAACCAAATACTTCAGACCTAAAGAGCTTTTGAAGCATAAAGTGGGGCTTTAAAACCTACTTACCAAATTTTAAAAGAGGACTACTCTAATGAGAAATAAATATATAGAAAACTTTGAAAAAGCACAACTTGCTGAAAAAAATGTTCCAGATTTTCGTGCTGGAGACACTGTAAGACTTGCTGTTACTATTAAAGAGGGCTCAAAAACTCGTACACAAAGTTATGAGGGTGTTTGTATCGCTATTCGCGGTGAGGGAACTGGTAGAACTGCTACAATTCGTAAAATTGGTGCTAATGCAGTTGGAATTGAGCGTATTTTCCCACTATATACAGACAGTATTAGTGAAGTTAAAGTACTACGTCGTGGTAAAGTACGTCGTGCTAAACTATTCTACTTACGTGATAGAGCTGGTAAATCTGCTCGTATTCAAGAGCTTAGAAGATAGAGAGTACTCTCTTAGTAGTGTTATGAGTTTAACTTATAACACTACCATATATTACAAACTTATACCTCTTACCATATTTAAAACCTCAAAAATTACATCGTAACAACTCTCTTTTTTCTTTACTTTAATTATTATAACTGTATAATTTTTGCTATTTTGTCCATTAAGGAATTGTGTGAATTATTTAGATGATTTAAAGCATATTGTTACTCTAAACTCCTACACTTCAAACAAAATTGGTGTAGATAAAAATGGTGAGATATTTGATGAATGGATGCGTAGCATTGGTTATGATATTGAAATTCATCATAGAGAGAGCATTGGTTCTCATAGACACTACAAATCTGCTTCAGTTGATGGCAAAAAACTTCTTTTAATTGGGCACCTTGATACTGTTTTTCCTCAAAGAAGCTTTGAGAGTTTTAGTGAAGATGACTCTTGGGTTTATGGCGCGGGAGTTTGCGATATGAAAGGTGGAAATATTGTCGCTCTTCAAGCACTTCGTAACCTATATTCACAAAATATCGATATTAGAAATATTGATATGCTTTTAGTCTCAGATGAAGAGAGTGGAAGTGATGACTCAAAGTATCTCTCTCAAAAATTAGCACCGCAATATGATTACGCATTTATTTATGAAGCCGCAGGTAAAAACTTAGAACTTGTTACTGGAAGAAAGGGTGTTGGAACCTTTACATGTAACATTGTTGGAAAAGCTTCTCATGCAGGTAATCACTACAGCAGAGGAGTTGATGCTAATTTAGAAGCTTCATATAAGCTTCAAAAACTTGTCTCTTTAACAAACCTTGAACTAGGAACTACTCTTAATGTTGGAAAAATTTCAGGTGGAATAGGTGCTAATACCATCTCACCTAATGCGTCAATAACATTTGAAATTAGGTATAAGTTAGTGAGTGAAAAAGAGCGTCTTTTAGATGCAATTGATAAGATTGTAAAAAGTAGCTATGTTGATGGTTCAACTGCCACTTTAAGTGGTGGAATTCAAAGAGATGTAATGCAGAGCTCATCTTCTAGTTTTAACCTACTAAAAAAAATAAATATAATTTCAAAACAGAATTTGCCATCTGAAGAGCGTGGAGGTGTAAGTGATGCAAATATTTTTAGTGCTTGTGGTGTAGTAACTCTTGATGGTTTTGGTCCATTTGGAGATGGTGACCATACAGTTCATGAGAGAGCATCTAAAGAGAGTTTTAAAAGTAGAATAGAGCTAAGTGAGAAGTTGTTTAGTCACTTTGTAGAAAATTTAGAATTTTAAAAGGATAAAAATGTCAAAACGTAAAATTGGTATGTGGTTATATGAAAATGGTGGTGGGGATAAAATTGCAAAAAAAATTATTAAAAAACTAAAAGCAAGAGATATTGAGACTGTTAATAATGTTAATTTAAGAAATACTATTGCTAAAAATGGTCATATCTTGTATGATGATATTAAACTAGACAAACTAGACTTGTTTTTCTCTTACAATGCAGGAGAGCAGACTCAGTACCAAATGTACCTCTATCAAGCGCTTAATCGTGTAATTCCTATGATTAACTCTTATGACTCTTTTGCACTAACAGAAGATAAGTTTCACACCTCTTTTGTTTTAAGAAACGAAGGTATTTCAACACCTGATTACAAACTTTGTCATAGAGATGATGCACACCATTTAAAAGCTATTATAAAAAAATGGGACAAAATGGTCTATAAGCCAACTGATGGTTGGGGTGGTGTTGGTCTTACAAAAATTGAAACAGAAGCAAATTTAGATATGTTAATGCCGTTTTTAAATCAGATGGATTTACGTTACTTTTATGTTGAAAAATTCTTAAAATATGACAATACAGACTTTAGAGTAGATATTGTTGATGATGAGTTTGTAGGCTGTTATGGAAGACGTGCTAGTGGAAGTGATTGGCGTACAAACGTAACAAGTGGTGGCTCTGTTTTTATGCGTGAACCTAATGATGAAGTTATTGAAATTGCCAAAAAAGCAGCTAAAGCTTGTGGGATAGATATTGCAGGTGTAGATATTATTTATGATGAAGAGAAAGAGGAGTATGTTGTTTTAGAGGTAAATGGAATTTCAGCATTTGCTACTCCAGAACAAGAGAAATTAGGTTTAGATTTTAACGATAAAAAGATAGAAAAGATAGTAAATTTAATTGATAAAAAAACAAAGAGGTAATCATTGAGACAGCAGTACAGTTCATACCAAGAGTGTATAGATTTTTTTAAATCAGCTCAAACGCAGTATCCAGATATTTTTAAAGTAGAATCTATTGGTAAAACATGGGAAGATAGGGACATAATATTAGTCACTATTACAAAAGATGTATCAAGTGCGAGTGAAAAACCAGCACTATTTTACACAGGAACTATTCATGCTCGTGAGTGGATCGGAATAGAGTTGGCTATTGCATTTGGTAAATATATTTTAGAGTATATAGACTATGACCCACAGCTGATTTCATCTTTAACAAACTCTACTTTGTATATTGTTCCATGTGCTAATCCAGATGGTTTTGAGTACTCAAGAAAACACTTCTCTTTTTGGCGTAAAAATCGTCGTCAAAATGGTGATGGTAGTTTTGGAGTTGATTTGAACAGAAATTTTAGTGTAGGCTTTTCCCCAAACAAAGATGCATCTTCAAATGTCTATAGCGGTCCAGCTCCATTTAGTGAGCCAGAGACTTCAGCACTAAAAACATTTGTAGAGGCTCATCCAAACATAACCATTGCACTTGATTATCACTCTCAAGGAAATGTTATCTTTCCAGCGCATAATTTTATTCATGAAGATGCAGTAGAGGCTACGGACTTAAATACCTTAAGTGCAAATATGGCAGAAGAGATAAGAAAAGTATCTGGACGTGAATATGGTGTTCATATGGGTAAACCACCAACTCACTTAATTAGTGGAAGTGGACGTGAATTTTACTACTCTAAAGGAGTTTTATCTTTAGTTGTTGAAGTTGGTAGCAGAAACATAAGTGATTACAAAAAACATATGATGGAGAATATTAATGAGAATATTCCAGCTTTAATGTTTGCTCTTAGTGAGACACCAAATTATGGCTCATCAAACCCTCTTAAAAGAGTAGAAAATTTTATTGCAACTAAAATTAGTAGTGATGAAGTTGTGCTAGAGTGGGAGTATGGAGATGATGAGGATCTCTATTTTGAGATATATCGTTCATCAAAACATAAGTCATATACACAAAGTTCAAACCGTATTGGTATGACAAAGATGCGCTCTTATGTAGATAGCAGTGTCTCTTCAGCAAAAGATTACTACTATTTAATTAGAGCAGTATCTAAAAAAATGTATAAAAAATCTTCATTTGCTCCAGTTGTTTGCATAAGAACTGAACCTAATTTTGATATGTACTCAAAAATACTATATCCACTAAGCGATTCTATTGGATATGTTGGTGAAAAAACGCTCAAAAACAGAGAACATTTTGGAAATAACTCACTCTTTGTTGGAGTTTCTGAAAATAAGGGTATCTGCTATGGAGTTACATCTTTTAAACTAGACACCATTCCTATAGATGCAATTATTAAAGATGCTAGAATCTCTTTTTATCCAATGAATAGAGTAAGTGTTCAAATTGAGAATTTTGGTGAGTGGCGTGTTGGAATGCTAGATTCAAGCTCAATTAATAACATA
>JAYEGD010000032.1:0-19311 GCA_034658915.1 Campylobacterota bacterium
GTTGAACTTCACTTAACGATGCTAGCATCGCCAAGCAAAGTTCGCCTTGAATCTAAACCTTTTAAATGTTGTTGAATATGTCATCTATTATGGTCAGGCACTTATCATCTTTAAAAAAAGAGGCTTGATATTTTTGTGTTCGCTTATTATATCAAATTAATATTTACATTAGAAGTGATGTATTTGACAAATGGGAACAGAGGGCATTAAAGGGGTCGTTAATGTTGCCATAGGGATAACTACATCAAAAATTATCTTTAGGGAAAATTACTGCTTATCCCTATGCCTATCCCTAAAAAGTTTAGATTACTATAGCATATATCGGATTAAAATAGACTAATTATTGCTCTTAAGGCTCGTATTTATGGGGTTAGTTAGATTTGTTTGGATTAATTTAGATTGATAGATGGCGGACCCTCAGGGATTCGAACCCTGGGAGGTGTGACCCTCGCTGGTTTTCAAGACCAGTGCATTCGACCAGCTCTGCCAAAGATCCGCATGTTGTGTAGTATGTTAATTTAATGGAGGCGCCACCCAGATTTGAACTGGGGATAGAAGCTTTGCAGGCTCCGGCCTTACCACTTGGCGATAGCGCCGTAATAAATAAATTATCTATTAAGTTAACATTTTTAAGTATGGTGCCCGGGGCCGGACTTGAACCGGCACGCCCAAAACGGGCGAGGGATTTTAAGTCCCTTGCGTCTACCAATTTCGCCACCCGGGCAACGCTTTTCAAAAACAATTTAATGGAGCGGGAGACGAGGTTCGAACTCGCGACCCCAACCTTGGCAAGGTTATGCTCTACCACTGAGCTACTCCCGCATTCCTTGTTTTGAGCCGAAATTATAGCTTAAAAAAAATGCAATGTAAAGGGTTTTGGCAAATTTCTTTTAAATTTAGCTATAATTTTAAAAAAAAGGTCATACAAGTACCTAAAATAGGGAGATTTAATGAGAAGTGATACAATCAAAAAAGGATTCGATAAGACTCCACATAGAAGTTTATTACGTGCAACTGGGCTAAAAGATGAGGATTTTGACAAACCATTCATTGGTGTAGCTAACAGTTATATAGATATTATTCCAGGACATTTTTTCTTACAAGATTATGGTCGTATTGTAAAAGAGGCAATTCGTGAAGCTGGAGGAGTTCCTTTTGAGTTTAATACTATAGGTGTAGATGATGGAATTGCTATGGGTCATGATGGAATGCTCTACTCACTTCCATCTCGTGAACTGATTGCAGATAGCATAGAGACTGTTATGAATGCACACAAATTAGATGCATTAATATGTATTCCAAATTGTGACAAAATTGTACCTGGTATGATTATGGGAGCATTGCGTGTTAATGTTCCAACTGTTTTTGTAAGTGGTGGTCCAATGCCAGCTGGTCATAAAAAAGATGGCACTCCAATTGATTTAGCAACTGCATTTGAAGCTGTTGGACAACACTCTGAGGGCAATATGAGCGATGACGAACTTTACGAAATAGAGTGTGAGGCTTGTCCATCTGGAGGTAGCTGTTCTGGAATGTTTACTGCAAACTCTATGAACACTCTTTGTGAAGCTATGGGGATAGCACTTCCAGGAAATGGAACTGTTTTGGCTATGACTCCTGAGCGTATCGAGATGGTAAAAAAAGCTGCTGCGCGTATTGTAGAGATGGCGAAAGAGGATAATGAAAAAAATCGTATTCGCAATATTTTAAACGAAAAAGCAGTTCATAATGCTTTTGTTGTAGATATGGCAATGGGTGGAAGCTCAAACACTGTTTTACATATGTTAGCAATTGCGCGTGAGAGTGGAATTGAGTATGACATTAAAAACATCAATAAAATAGGTGAAAAAGTTTCACATATTGCGAAAATTTCGCCATCACTTAGCACTATTCATATGGACGATGTAAACAGAGCTGGTGGTGTAAACGCTGTAATGAAAGAGATTAGTCGTTTAACAGATGTACTTTATTTAGACAATCCAACAGTAACAGGTGAGACAATTCGTGAGAGAATTAGCGGCTCTTCAATTAAAGATGAGTCTGTAATTCATACATTAGAGAATGCTTACTCTAAAGTTGGTGGATTATCTATTTTATTTGGTAATTTAGCAGAGCAAGGTGCAGTTGTTAAGAGTGCTGGAATCGCTCCATCTATGAGAAAATTTAAAGGTAGTGCAATATGTTTTAACTCTCAACCAGAAGCAATTGAGGGGATAATGGGACATAAAGTAAAAGCTGGCGATGTTGTAGTTATTCGTTATGAGGGTCCAAAAGGTGGTCCAGGTATGCAAGAGATGCTAGCACCAACAGCTCTTATTATGGGCATGGGTCTAGGCGAAAGTGTTGCACTTGTAACAGATGGTAGATTTAGTGGAGCAACAAGAGGCGCAAGCATTGGTCACGTTAGTCCTGAGGCTGCTGAGGGTGGTCTGATTGCAATGATTGAAGATGGCGATGAGATAGAGCTAGATGTAGATACTCATCTGTTACAACTAAACGTGAGCGATGATGTTTTAAAAGCAAGAAAAGCCGCATGGAGACCTCACAAAAATGAGGTAAAATCTAAATGGTTAAAACGTTATAGCCTTTTAGTTTCCAATGCTTCTCAAGGTGCAATTTTAAAGACTGAATTGTAACTTTAAATCATCAGAAATTATAGAGGCTATTTTTTTTGATGAGCCAAAGTGATTAAGGAGTTCTATATCTATATTGGTATAGAACTTCTCTAAATCTGAAATTATATTAGGTATGTCAACACTTACATGCTTCCCGTAATTTAGAAAGTATGGATAAATATATAGCTTATCTATGCTTTTATTACTCATATTTTCTATAGCCATGGCAATATTTGGAGTCTCAAATTCTAAAAAAGCATAAGTTATTACGTGAAATTTAGAGCTATTTTCACATCTAATTTTTTCACATAATTCAACAAACTCTTCATTTGACTTACTTTTTTTACTACCATGAGCAACAACTATAAGAGCTTTTTTTATCAAGTCTTATATGTCTCTAAAATATTGTTAAGATTTGCAGTCATTGATGATAGATGTTCCGAAGCTGAAGCAATCTCTTCAACGCTTCTTGCATTAGAAGCTGAAAGTTCACTTACAACTTCAACCTTATCAATCATTGTTTGAACAGATTTTCCATTCTCAACATAACCTACTACCATGTTATCTACTTTCTCTACAGATACATTCATAGTATTTACACTATTGGAAATCTCATCTTGCGCATTGCTTGCACTATCTGAAAGTTTTTCAATCTCTTTTGCATTAACAGAAATGGCATCACTTGCATCATTAATTGATTGAACAATTACATTAATTGTTGCATTAATTTCTGAGAGTGATTTTTGAGTACGTTCCGCTAGTTTTCGTACCTCATCTGCAACAACTGCAAATCCACGTCCATGTTCACCAGCGCGAGCGGCTTCAATAGCTGCATTTAGAGCAAGTAAATTAGTTTGATCTGCTATGTCTGAGATTACTTCTAGGACACCTTTTACTTGTTGAGCATCTGAACTTAAATTTGTAAGTCTCTCTGAAAGTTCTGCTTCTGCAGCTGAACGAACACGAATATCATCTGTTAAAGACATAATTAAGTTATTTGTACTATCTAGTGTATTTTTAGCACCATTTAATTCGCTCTCCGTCGTCCTAGCCTCTTCAATTGCCTCTTTAAATACTTTTTGAAGCTCTAAACCTTGATTGTTTACCTCTTTTACAATTCTTGCTTCCTCTTCTGCTTTTTGACCAATTTGAAGTGATGTCACTGCTAACTCTTCTGAAACTGATGTATTCTCACTACTTGTTGTTTTTGCATGAACAATAGTCTCTTGAACTTTTTCAATAAATAGATTAATATATCTACTAACATCAGCAATCTCATTATTACAATTGGAGTTCAATCTTTGTGTTAAATCACCATCTCCCTCAGATAAATCTTTTGCACGACTCTCTAGCTCTTTAAGCGGTCTAACTAGTGCAATGTTTAATAGGGATGATGAAATAATTAATACTATGACTAAAACAATAGCTGAAGATATCATAATAGAGTTTCTAAATTCATGTGGATCAATCATCACTTCTGCTTCATCTATTTCACTTAAAATCGCCCATGTTATCTCTTCTCCTATTTTAATTGGTGCATAAGCAGATAAAACAGGGTTTCCATTGTAATCAATAACAATGTCAATATTCTCATTACCAGCTAGTGCATCATTGCTAGCTTCTGTATCGACATTTCCTGTTTTTGGATTTGCAAAAGATGCTTGTAAGCTATGACCTTTAGGGTCTAAGTAGCTATCGCTTCTCATTAGTTTGTCTAAGCCAACTAGATAATCCTCTTGAGAATCTCCATAACCTGCACGAAACTGCATAATATTGCTAATTGCTGTGTCTGAAATTTGTAAAACTAAAACAGACTTAAACTCACCATCAATGTAAACAGGCGTACCCAAAAACATAGCTGGTGCATTAGCACTAGGAGCATATGGCTTCATATCAACAAAAACAGCTCTTTTTAGCTCTTTTACTCTCTTATAGACCTCGCCTAACCCTGAATCTTTTAAAATTCCACTGTTTAAGTTCTCTCCATAGTCTGACTCTTTAGCTTGTGTGTACATTACGTGACCATGCGAAGCACAAATTACAAAAACATCATAATAACCATACTCTTTTGCATAGTTTTGAAAGAACTCTTCATACTTCTTTGTCGCATTTTTAACGCTATCATTTTTAACTGGAAACAACTCATTATCTTGTACTCCTAAAATATTATGAACATAAATCATATCTTCAGTAATATTTTTAACATCTTCACTCTTTGCTAAAACATTAATGTCACCAACACGATCTTGAAAAAATTTCTCAATCTGTTTAGACTTAGACTCTCTTGCTGAAATTAGACTATCATAACTTTTTTTAAGCAATACCTTTTCACTTTGTGTTGCTACAACATATACTGTAACAATTGCCAATAAAAGCATTGAACCAATTAGTAGTCCAATATTCTTTGTTTTTACTTTAACATCTGTAATTGAGATCCTCAATAACTACCTATATATAATTTTCAAAATTTTAGCTTAAAATTGCTTTCAAAATCTTCATTTTTTGTATAAGAATTCATCAATATGCTCTTTATTTCTATTTTACACAATAAATAACAGATATTTTACACAATAAATAACAGAATTTAGAATAGTGATAGATGATTATATTTTAATCAAGATATTTACTTAATATTCCATAAAATAAGATAATATTTTCATACAAAAGGATTGAATAAATGTATGGAAAGGTTTACTTAGTGGGATGTGGCACTGGTGATGTTGAATTATTAACATTAAAATCACATAAAATTATTACTAAAATTGCTGATGTAGTTTTTATTGATCACCTTATAGCTCAAGAGATAATAGATATCATTCCACCATCTACCAAAAAGGTGTTTGTTGGAAAACAAAAAGGTTTTCATAGCGTAAAACAAGAAAAAATAAATGAGTTACTAATAGAGTATGCAAAAAAAGGTTTAAGTATTGCAAGGCTTAAAAGTGGTGACCCTTATATTTTTGGAAGAGGAAGCGAAGAGGCTATTACTTTAAGTTCTGAGAATATTGAAGTAGAGGTTATTCCTGGAATTTCCTCCGCGTTAGCTGCACCACTTTTAGCAGGAATTGCACCAACTGCAAGAGGTTACGCAACAAACCTATCCATTGTCTCTGCACATTTATCTGGCAATAGAGTCAATTTAGAGTGGATTCCACTTCTTAAAATGTCAAACCATACTGTAGTAGTTTTAATGGGAGTGTCACGTGCGAAAGAGATATCTTCTTGTGCATTAAAAATTGGTGTAAATATGAGCATGGATGTTGCGATTATATCTAACGCTTCAAGACCAAACCAAAGTGTTAGAATTGGTGTTTTAAAAGAGTTAAAAGAGTTGTGTGAAGATGTGCAAAGACCAGCAATTATTGTTTTAGGTGATGTTGTAAAACTTCACGAAATTTTACCAAAGTTAGGAGATTAAAATGCAAAAATTACAACAAGCATTCGATGAGAGAAGTAAAAAACAGAATAAAATAGAGAAAATTAAAGAGCTTCATAGTCCAAAAGAGTCTTATGAAAAGTTGAATTTTTTTGCACAAAATGGTTATTCATCAATTCCAGCTGAAGATAAGAGCTACTTTTTAAAGTGTTTTGGAATTTACGATAGACCAGCAACACCTGAAAAGTTTATGATTAGAGTAAGAGTTCCAGGTGGGCACTTAAATGCTAAACAAGCAAAAGTGATTGGTGAATTAGCTAAAGAGTTTGGAAATGATTATATTGACATAACAACTCGCGCTCAAATTGAGCTTAGGTATATTAATATTGAAGATATTCCAAAAATTTTAAAAAGTTTAAATGATATAGGAGTCTCTACTTTTCAAACAGGAGTTGATAACTTTAGAAATATTGTAAATGACCCACTTGATGGAGATGGATTTGACAATATTTTACCATCACAGAACCTTCTTCTAAAATTGCAATCTCAATTTTTAGAAAACTATGAGTGGATAAGCACGCTTCCTAGAAAATTCAATACTTCAATTAGTGGCTCTTTAGTGAATAGATGTAATGTTTATGGACATGATTGCTGTTTTATTTTGGCTCAAAAAGATGGTGTTTATGGCTATAACATGTTTCTTGGTGGAAAAGTTGGAGTTATTGCTTCTAATGCAGATATTTTCTTAAAAGATGAAAATGAAGTAATTTTAGCTTATGAGGCTATAACAAGAGTGTTTAAAAAATATGGCTTTAGGGATAATAGAAACAAAAATAGAATTCACTTTTTAATAGAGTCTGTGGGAATGGATGTAATAACCACTGCAATTAAAGATGAAGCTTCAAAAGAGTTTGCAACGGCTGGTGAGACACTAACAACACTCGATAACCCAGACGCAGATCATGGAAAAATTGCACTTCGTGATGGAAGTTACGCTCTACATGTAGTAGTTCCATCAGGTGTTTTTACAGGTAGTGCATTGATTAGAGTTGCGAATTTAGCAAATGAGTATGGAAATAGTGAAGTGCGTTTTGATGTATCTCAAAGTATTTATATTATGGGTGTTAAAGAGGTAGATAAAGTTTTAAAAGATGAACTTTTTTATGAGTATAAAAGTGTAAATACACCTTACTATAATAATATTATTGCATGTGCTGGTACTGAACACTGTCCATTTGGGGTAATTCCAAATAAGCCAGATGCAATTGAAATGGCAGAATATCTAAGCAAAAATGTACCTTTAGATGAAAATTCACGCCTTAGAATGTACTGGTCGGCATGTGTTAAAGGGTGTGGTCTTCACTCTTTAGGAGATATTGGTTTTGAGGGTTGTAAAGCAAAACTTGATGGTGAAAATGTATATGGTGTGCATATTTTAGTTGGTGGTAAAATTAGTGGACACTCTGAAGAAGCACATAGTGTCTTAAAATCAATTCCTCTTAAGCATTCAAAATATTATGTCGAATCTCTAGCTCGTGAGTATAAAAAGTTAAAACTTAAAGGCGAGAGTTTTGAGAAGTTTAATGAGAGAATTTTAGCTAATTACTCACCATCAGCTATAGGTTTTATGATGGTGCTTCTTGCTTATTTAAAACAAAACAAAATAGATATAGATTTTGGTTTCAAAAAAGATGTAATGTGTGGCAAAAATGAGAACTTTGAAATATTTGATATAGGAGTTCATCTCTATTACGCACTATTTGAAAAAGAGCCTTATGAGGTAGTAGAAAATTTTGCTCCCAATTCTGAGCTAGGAGAGTTTACATGTAGTGATGAGAAGTTGCAAAAGCTTCTACATGTAATGATTAGCAAAGAGTCAAGAGTAGTTGTGTTTAGTGAGATTGTTAATATACTTAAAATTACATAAATTAAATTAATATGCTGAGGTGTAAATGGCAATGATTAAATTTTAAGCAGTTATTATGCTTAAAATTACATAATATATTATATTATTCTGCATATATTCAAACACAGGAGAAATAATGGCAGGTTTTAAAGCACTAAAAGGACAAGGGGACTGGAAAACACTTCTAGCAGCCTTTTTATATTTTGATTTTAGTTTTATGGTGTGGACAATGTTGGGGCCATTAAGTACAGAGATTACTGAGTCATTGGCTATTGGTGGTTTTATTATGAGTGCTTCACAAAAAGCTACTCTTTTATCTATCCCAATTTTAGCTGGTGCTCTTTTAAGAATTCTGCTTGGCTTTGGTGTTGACAAATTTGGACCTAAAAAAACTGCTCTTGTGTCACAAGCGGTTGTTATCTCAGTTCTATTTTATGCATTTTTTAGAGGTGCATCAATTACATACAATGAGCTGTTATTTGTTGCAGTTGGGCTAGGTTTCGCAGGTGCTTCATTTGCAGTTGCTCTTCCACAAGCTGGTCAGTGGTACCCACCTAAACTTCAAGGTATAGTTTTAGGAATTGCAGGTGCTGGTAATATTGGTGTTGTAATTGACTTCTTATTTGCTCCAAAAATTGCTGAGATTTGGGGTTGGGAAGCTGTATTTTTAGTTGGTGCGGTTCTTTCATCTATTATTTTTGTAGCATATATGTTTATGGCAAAAGATGCTCCAGCAGATGTCTATACTCCACGCCCTAAAAAGCTTAAAGATTATGGGAAACTTCTTAAAGATAGAGACACATGGTGGTTTAGTCTATTTTATGCAGTTAGTTTTGGTGGTTTTGTTGGTTTTGCTGGGTATATGAAAGTCTATTTAATGAACACTTATCAAGCTGATATGAGTGCATTTGGTATAGACGTTTTTGATGAGAATAATGTAAAAGTTGTTGCTGGTTATTTTGGTGCATTATGTATTTTTGCAGGTGCAATTCTTCGTCCAGTTGGTGGAGCAGTTGCAGACAAATTGGGTGGAATTAAGTCACTTTACTTTTTCTTTGGAACTGTTGCACTTTTAGCAATTGTTAATGCAACTACAGATTTACCTTTTGGTTTAGCAATTTTAGTTCTATTCTTAATTATGGCTAACTTAGGTATGGCAAATGGTGCAGTTTTTCAACTTGTTCCTCAACGTTTTGGTAAAGACATTGGAATTATGACAGGAATTGTTGGTGCTGCTGGTGGTTTAGGTGGAACGGCTCTTATTAAAACTCTTGGTTGGAGTAAGGGTGCATTTGATGGCTATAGTACAGGTTTTATGATTTTTGCAGCGGTTGTTTTAGCGGCAATTGCAGGTATCTCACTTGTAAAAACAAGATGGAGAACTACATGGGGCGTAAGTGCTGGTGGTAAAATTTAATAGATGTTAAAAATAAAAAGTTCAGGATTTTCACTAGCAAAAGGTAAACAACTATCTGGTGATGATTTTTATGATGTAAAAAGTTTTGAAAACCTAACAATTGGCGTAGTCTGCGATGGTGTAGGCTCCGCTGATGAGGGCGCTCAAGCGGCGCAACGAGTTACAAAATATCTTATGACAAACTTCAAAAATAGACCATCTTCTTGGTCTATTGAAAAATCTATCAAGAAATTTATTACTTCAATTAATAGCATACTTTATGAAGAGTCTATGGTTAATTATGAGAGGTGTGAGTTAGTTACAACCCTCACAATAGTTGTACTTTTTGAGAATAGACTTCATGGTGCAAATGTTGGTGATAGCAGGGTATATATTAAAAGAGATGATGAGTTTTTGCAACTCTCCAATGATCACAGTATGGATGAAAAAGGGTATGAAAATGTTCTTACTCAAGCCATTGGATTAAGTGAAAGTGTAGAGATTAATTACTTTGAAAATATGGTAAATGTGAAAGATAAAATTCTTCTATGTAGTGATGGTTTGTACAATACAATTGATGATTTAGAGTTGTCAAAAGGAACTAGTATTGGCGCTCACCATTTAGTCAAAAAAGCATCAGTTCTCTCTAATGATGAGTTAGATGATGATACAACAGCAGTTGTAATTGATGTAATTGAGATGGATGAAGTTTGCTTTTTAAAAGAGCAAAAACTAATTATTCCTGAATATTTGAAAAAAAATCAACAGATTGATGGTTATATTTTAAAAAAATCACTTATTCAAAACGATAGAACTTGGCTTTGTGAAAAAAAAGGTAAAAATTACGTTTTAAAGTTTCCTACAATTGAAGCACAAGAGGATGAGCAACTGCTAGACCTATTTGTAAATGAAGCGTGGAATGCAAAAAGATTAAAAGCTGGTTTTTTCCCAAAAGCAGTTATTCCTAAAAATAGAACATACCGTTATTATGTAATGGAAGCAATAGATGGAATTAACTTAAAAGAGCATCTAAAAAAAAGAGTTTTAAGTATAGATGACACAATTTTACTTGCAAAAACTCTTTTGAAAGCGAGTCAATACTTACTAAAGTATGACTTAGTTCATGGAGACATAAAACCAGAAAATATTATGATGATGAAAAGAGATGGAAAGAGTATCTTTAAAATAATAGATTTTGGAAGCATCTGTGAAATCTACTCAATAGCTTCAAGAGCAGGAACACCATCATACTTGTCACCACAACGTTTTAGTGGCTCATCAATTAGCGAGGGAAGTGAAGTTTATGCCATTGGTGTAACTCTTTATGAGTCTCTGTCAAACAAGTTTCCATATGGCGAAATAGAGCCTTTTCAAACACCTAATTTTAGATTAAAAAAAGAGCTAAAAAAGTTAAATAATAATATTCCAAACTGGTTGAATAGCGTAATTTTACGCTCTATTGCAGTAGATGAAAACTTAAGATATGAAAACTTTTCAGCTATGACTTATGAGCTAGAAAACAGTAACAAAGTAAAACCATTTTTTAACAAAGATACGCCACTAATACAAAAAGACCCTCTAAAGTTTTACCAATATGGATTTTACTTTATGATTGCTTTGTATATTTTAACAATTTTTCACTTTAATCAATAAAAATAAAAGGTATCAATCATGACAACTCCTTTAGAGAGTTTTATAGACCATAAGGCTCAAACTGGTATGCAGTGCGGTAACTATTCAATAGAGTTACCAGAGTTAAAAGATGGTGAACAGTATAGATTTCATTTTGATGCAACTGCATGTGTTGGGTGTAGATGCTGTGAGGTTGCGTGTAATGAACAAAATAACAATCCAGCAGATATTAAGTGGAGACGTGTAGGTGAGATGGAGGGTGGAGAATTTCCAAACACTCTTCAACTCTTTAACTCAATGAGCTGTAATCACTGTGAAGATCCTGCATGTTTAATTGGTTGTCCGACTGAGAGTTATATTAAATTTGATAATGGAATTGTTTTTCATGATGATGATATTTGTATTGGATGTTCATACTGTACATGGAACTGCCCTTATGAAGTTCCAGTATTTCATAATGAACGAAAAATTGTAACAAAGTGTCATATGTGCCACGAGAGACTAGATGCCAACCAAAGCCCAGCATGTGTTCAAGCTTGTCCAGCAGGAGCTATTGAGATTGAGGCAGTAAAAATAGATGAGTGGTTAAAAAAGGATATTGATACGCAAGGCAATATGCCTCATTTAAGTGATGCAAGAGTCACAAACTCCACAACTAGATATACACTTCCAAAAGATATGCCTGAAAATATTAGCAGAAGTGATGAGCATATTTTAAAACCTTTTCATAGTGAATTTCCACTTGTCTTTATGACACTTTTAACCCAAATGAGTTTAGGTGCATTTTTTGCTCTGTTTTTAGGCGATGTTTTTTCACTTTTAGGTTTTGAAAAACCAAATTACATTATGGCTATAGCTGTTTTTTTACCTGCAGCTATTGGGCTTCCTCTCTCTGCACTTCATTTAGGACGACCTATTTTAGCAACAACTGCTATGAAAAATATTAAAAATAGTTGGCTTAGTCGTGAAGCACTTGCTCTTGGTATTTTCACAGCTTTAATGACACTAAATGTTGCTCTGTACTTTTTTGATGCACCAACAATTTTAAGAATAATTTTTGAGTTAATAACGTTAATGGTTGGAGTCATAGGGATTTATTCACAAGCTAAAATATACACACTACCAGCACGTCCATCATGGAATAGAAAAACTACAATTTTGAAGTTTTTCTCCACTGGCTATATTGGACTTTACTTAGTTGCATTTGTAGCAATTATTACTTCAAATTACAGTGCGGCAACGCCTCTAATTACATTAGGAATAATGGTCGCAATTGCTCATGGTTTTTTCAGTTATGAAGATAGAAGAGATTTAGAAAATCCAAAAAAAGATAGAGAACAAATTGCTAAAACTCTTCGCCTTTATAGGGAGAATTTCTCTCTACATGTAAACATTAGAGTTATGAGTTTTGTAGTTGGTGCTTTGATGCTTCCACTTTTAGCATCTGTTATGGTTGGAGCTTCATTTTATGGAGCTTCTATTGTTGTCATGGTTTTAGCTCTAATTGTTATGAGCTTTAGTGAGTTTATTGATAGGTTTTTGTTTTATGTAACATCTACTTCACTCGGTATGGCAGGAAGTTTTTTCGTAGGGACACAAAGATGATAGATAAAATTAAAGATTTTTTAGGCTTTGATATTAAAGCCGACAAGTACAAGCTAAGTAGCGACAAACAATTCGGAATGATAAGCGATGCCAAAAAACCAGACAAATGGGTTTTTTCTACATGTGGATATTGTGGAGTAGGGTGTGGCTTATACATAGGTGTAAAAGATGGAAGAGCAGTATATACAAAAGGAAATCCATCTCATAGTGTTAATATGGGAACGCTGTGTCCAAAAGGTTTGAGTGAACATCAACTAATCAACTCAAAAGATAGAGTTTCAAAACCAAAAATTAGAAAAAATGGCACACTGGAAGATGTCTCATGGGATGAAGCTTATAGAAAAACAAGTGATAAGTTCAAAGAGATAGTTTCAAAATATGGAGAAAAATCTGTAGGAATAATATCTACAGGTCAGCTTTTAACAGAGGAGTTTTACGCTCTTGGAAAGTTTGCTCAATTAGGACTAAGAACTAATAATTTTGATGGAAATACAACACTTTGTATGGCTTCAGCAGTTATGGGCTATAAACAATCTTTGGGAAGTGATGGCGCGACATCTTCGTATGAAGATTTTGAAAAAGCTGATGTAATTATGCTTATTGGAGCAAATATTGCAGATAATCATCCAATTTTAAAACTACATATTAAGAAAAATAAGAAAAACCCATTTATTATTGTTATTGATCCTAGAAGAAGCAAAACCGCACAGATGGCAGACCTGTTTGTACCACTAAATCCGAGATCTGATTTAGCACTTCTAAATGGATTAGCATACATAATTTTAGAGCAGGGTTGGGAGAATTTAGAGTACATAAAAACTAACACTAATGGCTATGGAGAACTTAAAAAACATCTTCAAGCATATCCACCTCAAGAGGTTTCAAATATTACAGGTGTTGATGTAAAAACTCTTTATGAAATTGCACGACAAATTGTTAAAGCACCAGCAGCAATTAGTGCATGGACTATGGGAGTTAATCAATCTGCAATTGGAACAGATACTGTTAGTGCTATCATTAACCTACACCTTCTAACAGGTCAAATTGGGCGTGAGGGAACTGGTCCATTCTCTATTACAGGACAGTGTAATGCGATGGGAACTCGTGAGTTTGGCTTTACCTCTTCACTGCCAGGGTATCGCCCATTTGGAGATGAAGAAGTGGCTTTAGAGTACGCTAATATTGTTAATATTCCAGTGGAGTTAGTGCCAACATCTCGTGGGTATAAGTATGGTGAAATAGTTGATGCAATAGATAGAGGCGAAATAAAAGCGTTATGGATTGTAGCAACAAACCCCCTTGTGAGTTTTGTAAACCAAGAAAAGTTAAGAAGAGCGCTTAAAAAACTAGAAATTTTAGTAGTACAAGACGCATTTATGAGTGATACTGCACAAATTGCTGATGTAATTTTTAGTGCGGCTACGTGGGGAGAAAAAGAGGGGACTTACACAAATTCTGAACGTAGATGTAACAAGGCTAACAGAGCTGTAGAGCCGTTGGGAGAGACAAAAAGTGACTTAGATATAGTTTTGGAGTTCTCATCATACTTTGGAGTGAGAGATTTACTATTTCCAAATTGGAGTTGTCCCGAAGATGCTTTTAATGAGTTGAAAAAGGTCTCAAAAGCTCAAATGTGCGACTACTCTGGTATGAGTTATGAGCTGATTGAAAAACTAGATGGAATTCAGTGGCCATGTAATGAGAGTGCACCACATGGAACTAAGCGACTCTACAGTGAAAACCTAAGTTTCAAAACAGAAGATAACAAAGCTTCACTCTTAGCATTAGATTGGCTACCTCTTGAGAGTGATATTTGCAAAGCATTTCCTCTTATGTTAAACACAGGCAGAACTGTTGAACAGTGGCACACAAGAACAAAAACAAAAAGTATAGATATTTTAAACAACCTAGCACCAAAAGCGTGGGTAGAGATTAACCCAGCAGATGCAAAAGCTCTACATGTAGAGAGTTCAGACAACATAGCTTTAAGCTCTGAAAATGGAAAAATTGAAGATGTAGTTGTAAGAGTAACCGAGCGTGTGAGAGAGGGTAGCGTTTTTGTGCCATTTCATTTTAATACAGAGCTAATTAACACTCTTACATGTAGTAGTTTCTGCCCAAAATCAGGCGAACCAAACTTTAAACAAACTGCAATTCAGCTACACTCACAAAAAGTGCCAGCTGGAATTAAAATGAAACAATCTCAGAGTGCAGGTGAGATTGAACATATTAATACAAAAGTTGTGTTAAAAGAGGGTATTTTAATTACTCAGAGTGTTTCTTCTCAATCTTAACAGCACTATGATTATAGTCTGGTTCATGTGATAGTGGGTCTAAAATATCACTTGTTAAGTAGTTTATATTTCTATCTGTTATTGGGATGAAAATTGCGCCTCTGTTTATCTCGTCACTTACAATAGCTTTTGTTGTGAGTGAGCCTCTTTTTGAAGATATTACCACACTGTCTCCATTGTATATTCCATATTTTTTTGCATCAAGAGAGTTTATCTCTACAAAACTTGATGGTTTATATGTTTGTAGTAAGTCAACAAAAATTGTTTTTGTCTCTGAATGCCATCTGTCTCTTGTTCGTCCTGTTAATAAAATTAGTGGGTAAGCAAGAGATGTTTTTTCAGATTTTAACTTATTTTCTACAAAAACAATGTTTGCTTTTGCATTTTTTGTAAAGAATTTTTTATCTTCTACAATTTTGTCACCCCAGCTAAATGGTCTTTTACTTAACTCATCATAATCACAATCATAAATATTTAGATGTCCATCAGGGCTTAGTCTTGTCATCTCTTTATACTCACTGAATATCTCTTTAGGAGATGAAAAATTAAACTCCTCTTTAAAACCTAACTCTTGAGCAATAAGTTGAAATATTTTCCAATCTGCTTTACAATCAATTGATGTTCTTGTTAATTTTTCTTGTTTAGTAATTGTTCTATCTAGGTTAGTTTGTGTTCCCTCTTTTTCACCCCATGGCGCAGCAGGGAGTCTAATATGAGCATATTTTGATGTTTCAGAGTCTTTGTAAGCGTTAATTTCAATAATAAGTGGAACTCTTTGTAGCTGTTTTTCTACAAGATGTCTATTTGGAAGGTGGTAAAGTGGGTCTGTGTGTGAGATTATCAGTACATCAATGTCCTCTTTTAACATCTGTGTTGCAGTGTGTCCAGCAGTTGGTGCTATTTTATCTGTGTTCCAAAATGATGATACTTTTTTAATAGACTCTTTGTCAAAGTCTAAATGAACTGCTAATGTAGTTGAAAGACCTCCAACTTCACGCCCACCCATAGCATTTGGTTGTCCTGTAAGCGAAAATGGTCCACATCCAGCTCTATAAATTTTACCAGTTACAAGGTGTAAATTAAGTACTGCAATATTTTTATCTACTCCTTGAACACTTTGGTTTAATCCCATGGTCCATGCTGTTATTACTCTATCATTTTCAATAAATAGTTGATAAAATTGTTCAAACTGTTCAGTACTTAGTCCTGTTCGTTTAAGCATTTTTTTTAGTGCTAATCTTTTAAATTTATTTTTTAATATCTCATAACCATTTGTATAGTTTTCAATAAACTCTAAATCTACTCTATCTTCATTAATTAATCTATTAATAAGTAGATTTATCAAATCAATATCTGCTCCTACATGTATTGGTAAGTAGAGGTCTGCTAGTTTTGCAGTAGGAGTGAAACGTGGATCAATAACCACTACTTTTAAGCCATTTTTCTTAGCTTTTTTAATCTTATTGTTTAGTACAACATGAGCTTCTGCTGTATTAGCACCTATTAAAATTAAAAGTTCACACTCTTTTATGTCGCTGATTTTTACAGGTACAAAATCTACACCAAATACTTTTTTGTGTGCAACTACTGCACTTGCCATACAAGTTCTTGAGTTTGTATCGACACTATTTGTACCAATAAAGCCTTTAGCTAACTTGTTCGCCACATAGTAATCTTCTGTAAGCAGTTGCCCTGAGAGGTAAAAACCAACTTTTGAAGCAGATGTGTTTTTAATTGCATCTGCAACTCTTTTTATTGACTCTTCCCATGAGGACTCTTTAAAGCTATTTTCAATACTTTGTCTCATTAATGGACGTAACAATCTTGTAGATGTATCAATTGACTTTAATTCAGAGACACCTTTTGCACATACCAACCCCTCATTAACGGGGTAGCTTACTTCACCTATTAGACTCTTTTCATCAAACTCTAAGCCACATCCAACACCACAATAACCACATACAGATTTAATCATTAATTCACTTTATTTTTTTATGAAATTATTACATAAATAATGAAGTTTTAAGGTTAAAAATTGCCTAAAAATATAGCAAAACATATTTTTAATGTAAAATTAAGCTATAAAGTGATTAAAAATTAATCAGAAATCTGACTACTCTTCTTTTTTAAGTGTGTTATAATTTCAGCATAAATCAACAATACATATTAAATTATGTAAAATTAAGGAATATTTATGATGAAAAACAGGTTTTTAACTACTGGTATGTTAGCAATCTCTTTAGCTGCAACACTATTTGCAGCTCCTGAGAAGAGTGATTTGAAAATAGGTTTTATTGCATTAACTGATTGTGCTCCAATTGTAATTGCAAAAGAGAAAGGTTTTTTTAAAAAACACGGACTTAATGTAAAAGTTGTAAAAGAGGGAGCTGGTTGGGCTGGAATTCAACAAAAAGTAATTAGTGGAGAGTATGACGCTTCACATGCACTAGCTGGTATGCCAATTGCCTCAACATTGGGTATTAATGGTAAGACACCAATGTATGCACTGCTTAGCTTAGACTTTAATGGTAATGCAATTACTATGGGTAATAAAATTATCTCTCAAATGGAAAAATATGGGCTAGATACATCTGTACGTCCTGTTTCTGCTGATTCACTTAAAAAAGTAATTGAAGCTAAAAAAGCAAAAGCAGTAGCTAAGGGTAAAACATATAAGCCATTAGAGTTTGGTATGGTTTATCCTGTTTCAACTCACAATTATGAGCTTCGTTATTGGTTAGCAGCTTCAGACATTAACCCAGATACAGAGACTACTTTGAAAGTTTTCCCACCACCACAAATGGTAGCAAACTTAAAAGCTGGAAATATTGAAGGTTACTGTGTTGGTGAGCCGTGGAATGAGAGAGCTGTTATGGCAAAACTAGGTTCTGCACTAATTACTAATTACGATATTTGGAACAATAATCCTGAAAAAGTTCTGCAAGTAACTCAAAAATTTGCTAAAAAATATCCTGAGACAACTCAAGCTATGATAGAAGCAGTAATTGAAGCTCAAATTTGGCTAGATGCAAATTGGGATAATAGAAAAGAGGCTGCAAAAATTCTTTCTAAAAAGAAGTATGTTTATGCACCTGTAAAAGTTCTTGAAAAATCTATGGTTGGAACATTCCAATACCTAAAAACTGAAAACTTCGGAAAACTCCATGGAACGAGATTTGCTTTATAAAAAGCAAATCAAAAATATAGGATAAATGTGATGACAATAAATGAATATGCTTCTAAAGTTACGAGCTACTTTAACGATAGAAGAGTAGTTGGAAAAATAGAGAATCTTTTAAAAAAATTGTAGAGAAGAAAACAACAAGACTATGGACACTCAGTAATGATAAAAAAGAGTTTGATAGGAATAAAACATTGATAGACGGTTCTCTAAAGAGTGTACTTGATAATAAGAAGATTTCTAAAGCACTCATAGATAACAGTGTAGAGAAGTTAAATGGAAACAAACGCCTCTACATCTTCAGTGACCACTGTGATAGCAGAAAGCCTTACTCTAGTAAACTTGAGAATTTAGGGAAAGTAAGAGACTTAAATTCTAATATCATCAATGGGTTTACAACACTAGGAAGTGTAATACTTGATGAGAATATGAAAGAACTTACCCTTTCTAATATTAGTGTACAGAGTAATAGAGAACCTACATTTATCACAAAAAAAGAGCTTAAAGATTATAATGATGGTAAAATAAAAAACAAACAAAGAGTCAAAGAGATAAATAAACTGATTGAACAAGATAACTATCATACTATGAGTAGTCTTCTTTATAAACATCTCAAAGAGCAAAGCGATGCTCTTAAACAAGAGAATCCAAAACTCTCAATCTGCCATGTTCACGATAGAGGATGCGATAGTGTTGAGTATCTGGAGTTTATCAAAGAGACACTGGGAGATGATGCAGTAGTAAGAGCTAAAAAATCACGAAATTCAGAACAGACTAAAATTAATCAACAAACAAATCGTAAAGTAAAAGTTAAACTCATTGAGAGTGAATTTGCATATAAAAAAGTTTATCTTATTGATAAACTAACACTCAAAGGAAGAGACTATCAACAAGTTAAATGCCATATAGAATGGGATAGTATAACTCTTAATGCAAAAGAGTATTCAGTGGTTAGAGTAACCCTAGTAAAAAGAGATGGTAAGCCTATATACAAAGAGCCCATGCTCTTAATAAGCACACTAAAGATAGACTCATATCTTGATGCAAAAGAGATATATCATATCTATTTACACAGAGCTAAAATAGAGGGTGTATTTAAATTTTTAAAAGATGTATTGGGATGGGAAGAGTACCAAGTAAGAGATTGGGAATCTATAAAAAATATTATTTCAATATGCTACTTTATTGGTGGTTACTTTTATGAGATACAATCAACACTTATTGAAGATGAAACAGTTCAGATGATATGTAATTTAGCAAAGAATAAAGGGGTAATAAGTAGACACTTTTTTTTAGAAGGTTTAAA
>JAYEGD010000033.1:0-19230 GCA_034658915.1 Campylobacterota bacterium
AGTTTTAAATAGTGTTAGTAAGCAAGTACCAGCTAATAACAAAGAGTTCAAAGTTGATGGGTACAACTCACAAATGGCACTGAAGATGGCATATTTAGCTGATGGTGTTTTTTGGGATGATTTTGGGAAAAAAGCTTTCAAATCTCAAGGTATAGTTTATGATGGTCATATTGACAAAAAAGAGGGTTTAGTAAATCTTCAATACGCTTATGGGCATAAAGGAAACTTAAACTCAAATATGGATATTTACATATCTATTAGAGGCTCCAAAGAGGAGATGGATTGGGTAACAGATGCAAACTTTGTAGCAGATAAATATGATGAAAAGATAGATGATAAGATAGAGGTTCATTCAGGTTTTTTACAAAGTGCAAACCTACTAATATCGCAAGAGAAGTTATCTAAAATTGCTGGCTCTACACTCTCAAAACTAATAGCTCTAAATGCTTCAAAAAAGAGAAGTGACAATTTCTACATTACAGGTCACTCACTAGGTGGAGCTGTAGCTACAATTTATGCTACAAAACTACTAGATAGAGGTATAAAAAGAGATAAGCTACATGTATATACATTTGGTGCGCCTCCTATTAGTATGGATGAGGGAGATGTAAAGAAATCTATTAAATCGGGAAGTATTACAGCAGTTGCAAGTAGCGCTCTTGACTCCTCGCTCTCTACAAAGAGTGAAAAAGGTGTAAACTTCTACATAGATAGGTACAAAAATAGAATCGATATTTACAGAGTTTATGATAAAAATGACTTAATACCAAAACTCCTACCACCAGCAAGACACTTAGGTAAAGAGGTGCAATTTGGGGATAAACTGAGTGCTAAAGAGTTGATTGATATGGATAAAATGTGGAAAATACACTGGATGAATAACTACATTAAGCAGATAAAAAAAGGTAAACCTCAAGACCCAAATTCTGGAAATTCAGTAGCGTCTCAACTAATGGGATTGTTCTAGTTTTTTCACAATCTCACTTAAATCACTAAGCCCGTTTTCTACCTTATATAGCTCTAAAAGTTGGTTTAATCTATTTTGATTGAACCTCCAAAAGTGTTTTTTGTCCAGATGCTTATTGCTTTGCATCTTTTCAAATATAGTCATTGCATTTAACTCTTGATGTTCTACATGTAGAGCCAAAATTGACTCCTCCATAACTCGCTCTAACTCCATAGTCGCTTCTTTGTTTTTGTCATCATCTGCTAACTCTTTATTTGGTAAAAAAACGTATATTTTCCAAATAGAGATAATTAATAGTGCTACAAAGAAAAATAGCATTACTGTTTCAAGTTTAAACTCCATTAAAATGGCCAAACTGATTGAACCATTTTTGTTCCCCAACCTTGGTTGGTAGCTTTGCTAGTATCGCCTTGAGAGCTATAAAGAATTTTTGCATCTGCAACTTGTGCTGAAGTTATCTGATTTGCTTGATTAATGTCGTATGGTCGCACAACACCTGTTATTTGGATTTTCTGTTTTTCACCATCTATCATTATCTCTCTTGCTCCACTTATGAAGTAGTTTCCATTTTCTAACACCTTTACAACTCTAGCTGATATTGTTGTTGTAAAGGTGGCGGCACGCTGAGTGGCTCCTGAGCCAGCGTAGTTACTAGTGCTATCGGCTGAGAACGTCCCACCTGTTTGTGTTCCGACACCATCAATAGGCAATCCTCCTTGCACACCTGCAAACAATCCAGCACCTAGTGATGAAGAGTCAGTCTCTGCCATAGATTTTTGAGCAGAATTAGAGCTAGTTGCATTCTCTGAAATAACAACCGTTACGATATCATTCACTCTCATAGCTTTGTGGTCTGAAAAGAGTGGATTGTCTCCTTGACCAAATATGCTTCCCATATTTTGATAGTTTGAGTCATCTACTCGTGATGGCATCTGCTCTACATATTTTGGTGGCTCAAAATTAATCTCAGGTTCTGTTGTCTTTGTTGCACAACCACTAAAAAGTGAAATTATTGCTGTTGAAATCACAAATATTTTTATCATTTATTAATCTTTTTGTTAAATTTGAATATAATCATCACTTAAAGCAAAAATAGTTCCAAGGATAAGTAAATGAGTTTAAGAGATACAATAAGTGCAGATGTAAAAGAGGCTATGAAAGCTAAAAATGTAGTAAAGCGTGATGCGTTAAGACTTTTAACAAGTGCAATTAAACAGATTGAAGTTGATGAGAGAAAAATTATGAGTGATGATGAAGTCATCAAAATGCTACAAAAACAGATTAAACAAAGAAATGACTCAATATCACAATACAAAAAAGCAGGTCGTGATGATTTAGTAGCATCTGAGCAAGCTGAACTAGATATTTACAACAACTACATGCCAAAGCAGTTAAGCGATGAAGAGCTAAAAAGCGCATTGCAGGAGATAATTGAGAGTGTAGGCGCAACATCTTTAAAAGATATGGGCAAAATAATGGGAGCAGCAAGTGCTAAATTAGGCTCTAGTGCAGATGGAAAAAGAATTAATGTTTGCGTAAAAGAGATTTTGAGCTAATGAAGTTTTTTATTACTCTCATTGCTCTTGGATTAGGGCTTTATGCTAACACAAATGTAGCAGTAAGTATAGCTCCTCAAAAAAGTTTTGTAAAAAGCATTGGTGGCGATAAAGTAGATGTGATCTTAATGGTAAAAGCTGGAAAATCTCCTCACACATACGAGCCACTTCCATCTCAAATGAGAGATATTTCCAAAGCAGATGTATATTTTAGTATTGGCGTAGAGTTTGAATCAGTTTGGCTAAAACGATTTAAGTCTCAAAACAGGAGCATGAAAATTGTTGACGTATCAACTGGTATTAAAAAAATTCCAATTCTATCGCGTAACAATCATGATTATGGTTCACACGACCCTCACGAGTACGAGAGACTAGACCCACATGTATGGACAACTCCAAATAATATAAAAATTATTGCACAAAATATTTATGATGAGCTAGTTAAATTAGACCCTAAAAACACTCCATATTACAAAAAAAATTTAGATAACTTACTAAATAGTTTAACGCGCTTAAATAGCGAAATTAAAGAGATTTTATCTAACGTTAAGTATGGCACAAAATTTATGGTTTTTCATCCTAGTTGGGGCTACTTTGCACACGATTTTCACTTAGAGCAACTCGCAATTGAGATTGGAGGTAAATCTCCAAAACCAAAGAGTATTATTAAAATTTTAGATATAGCAAAAAAAGAGAGCATAAGTGCTATTTTTGCACAACCTGAATTCTCACAAAAAAGTGCAAAAATTATCTCTAATGAGTTAGGTATAGATGTTATTTTAGTATCTCCACTTAATCCTAACTATAGAGACAACTTAATTAAAATGGCAACATCAATTGCACAGTAACTCTATTGTAAGTGTTGAGAAACTATCGTTTTCATACAACAAAGATAAAGCTCTTGAAGATATTAATTTAGATGTAAAGTTTGGAGATTTTCTAGCAATTATTGGACCAAATGGTGGTGGAAAAAGCACACTTGTAAACATAATTCTAGGGCTTTTAACACCACAAGAAGGTAAAATCACACTCTTTAATGGTGATGCAGAAGATGCAAATAGTATTGGTTATGTTCCTCAAAATACAAATGTAAATATTAATTTTCCAATTAGAGTAATTGATGTTATTTTAATGGGAGTAAAAGAGAAAAAACATTTTTTTGGTTACTCGAAGAAGAGTAAAGAGTATGCAAACGAGCTATTAAAACAAGTTGGAATGAGTGAGTATGCTTACTCAAAAATAGGTTCACTCTCTGGCGGACAAAGGCAGCGTGTAATGATTGCTAGAGCACTGAGTCTAAATCCAAAATTGCTAATTTTAGATGAGCCAACATCTAGCATTGATGCCGATGGACAGAGCAAAATTTATGAGCTACTTAAAGAGTTAAACAATGAGATAACCATAATTGTTATTAGTCATGACCTCTCTGTAATCATTAAGTACGCTTCAAAAGTTGCACATGTAAATAAAAAACTCTCTTTTCATGATGTCTCAAAAATGCAAAATGCTTTCAGTGTTGATGATGAACACTTCTGTGAAGTTGAACTACTGCAGTTAATAGGGGAGAAAAAGTGTCCGACTTGTTAGCATATGAGTTTATTCAAAATGCAATTATTGCTGGTGTGCTAGTTAGTATTGCAGCTGGAATAATTGGCTCACTTATTGTAGTAAACAGAATGGTCTTTTTAGCTGGTGGAATTGCACACGCTGCTTATGGTGGAATTGGGTTAGCTATATATTTTTCGTTTCCAATTTTTTTAGGAACATCTATTTTTGCTACTTTAGCTGCTATTTTTATGGCATTTATTGCTCTGTATCAAAAAGAGAGAATTGATCTTTTCATTGGTGTTATTTGGGCTGTTGGAATGGCAATTGGAATTATTTTAGTAGATTTAACTCCGGGATATAGTGTAGATTTGATGAGCTACCTTTTTGGCTCAATTTTAGCAGTAAATAGTGAAGACATCATGTTTATGGAAGCACTTTTAGGAGTCATAATTTTTGTTCTAATATTTTGGTACAAAGAGATTTTAAGTGTCTCTTATGACCCTCAATTTGCCTCTTTAAGAGGAGTACATGTAAAGCTATTTTACATCTTAATTTTAATTCTATCAGCACTAACAATTGTAATTGCAATTAAAGTTGTAGGGCTAATTTTAGTTATTGCACTTCTTACCATTCCCATTTACATTGCAGAGAGAGTCTCATCTACTCTTTATATGATGATGTTCTACTCTGCCATTATTGCCACATTTTTCACACTTACAGGTCTATGGTTTTCATACCAATACGACCTAACATCTGGTGCTACAATAATTCTTGTTTCATCTTTTTTTCTTTTACTGTTTTTGATAATAGAGAAAAGAGTGAGCAAAGCTCACATTTCTTAATAGGCTCTACTTATTATAGTGATTTATTGTAGTACTCTAGCTCATAAGATTTTAAAACTGTTATGTTGTTAGTGTTTCCAACTACACCAACAGGTTTTCCTGCTGTTAAGATATAGACTCCATTAATGTCTATAACTTCTCTTTTTACTCCCTCTTTAACGACCTCTTTTAGAGTATCTTCTAAATTATTTTTCTCTATTACAAAGGTTGGTACAACACCCCAACATAGCGTAAGAGCGCGTGCAACTTTATAGTTATGAGTAATTGAGTAGATTGGGCTAGATGGTCTAAAATGAGATATCTTTTTAGCAGACAATCCAGATGTTGTTAGTGTCAAAATTGCATTTACATCCAAAGCAGATGCTAAATGAGCGCATGATTCATCTATTAAATCTTCTTGACTTTTTGTTTTAAATGTGTTCATTTTGTCAAAACTGTAACTCTTTTCAATCTCTTTAATTGTCTCACTCATTGTTTGAACAACTAAGACAGGATTATGTCCTACAGCACTCTCTTCGCTCAGCATAACAGCGTCAGTTCCATCTAAAACTGCGTTTGCAACGTCGCTTATCTCTGCTCTTGTTGCTACCTCATTTTTAGTCATCGATAGAAGCATTTGAGTAGCAGTAATTACAGGAATACTTGCCTCATTTGCCTTTTTAATTAACATTTTTTGAATAGATGGAACTCTGTAAAATGGAACCTCTATTCCCAAATCACCACGAGCAACCATTAAGCCATCACTAGCTTCTATGATTTCATCAATATTCTCTACCGCATCAAACTTCTCTATTTTTGCAATTAGTTGAACATCTCCACCAAAACTATTTACAACATCTCTTGCATTGCTCATATCTTTTGCATTTTGAACAAAAGAGATTGCCATAAAATCGACATCATTTTTAACACCCCACTCAATATCTTTTCTATCTTTTGGAGTTAAAACATCTATTCCTAAACGTGTATTTGGAAAATTAACACCCTTGTTTGAGCTTAATACTCCACTATTTTCTATCTCTGTTTTTACACAATCATCATCTACATGTAGAACTTTAGCTCTAATAATTCCATCATACAGATAGATGTATTGATCCACTTCCATATTTTTTAGAATTTCACTTTGATTAATTGATAGTTGGTAGTGTCCATCTGCAACTCTCTTACCTACAATATCAACTTTTAAAAAATCTACAATATCTCCACTTTTAAGTTCAAAATTCTCTTCAAGTTTGCCAATACGAATTTTTGGTCCACTAATATCTTGTAAAATCCCAATTGTTAAACCACTGTTTTTACTAGCTTCTCTGAGTTTAGCAAGCATTTCAGAGTGGTACTCATGAGTTCCATGAGAGAAGTTCATTCTAAACAGATTTACACCCTCAGCTATCATTTTTTCTAATACTGCAACATCTTCACAAGCTGGTCCAACTGTTGCTAAAATTTTTGTACGTTTTTTCATAATCTATACCTTAAATTCCTAAAATTATATTTCACCTAACTATACCATTAAAACATTACATGTAGAGTAATAGATAGCACTATTTTTAAGCACTACAATCACTCTTTACAACTCTTTTATTTAACTCTTCTTTTGTACAGACACATCTACCATTTTAGCTACAAACATATCTGACGTTACATTTAGTGATGTTCTAGCCATATCTAAAATACGATCTACCGCAACAATTACAGCTATGTACTCAACAGGCAAACCTAATTGGTTAAGTATTACAACCATCATTACAAGCGATGCTGATGGCAATGCTGCAACGCCTACACTAAGTGCAACAACAGTAATACCTAGCATTATTTGTGAAGACAAATCCAATGCTACGCCTGATAGAGTAGCTATATATAAAACAGCAACAGTTAAATATGCAGCCGTTCCATCCATAGATACCGTTGCTCCAAGAGGTAAAACAAATGATGAAACCTCTTTACTAACACCACCTTTACTTTGTGAAACAGATAGACTAACTGGTAAAGTCGCAGCACTTGAAGCAGTTGAGAATGCCATTAATGGAACCTCTTTAATTGCATTTAAATAGTTAAATGGATTCTTCTTTGTAAATATAACAAAAACTGATGGCAGAGTCACAATAGCATGAAAAAGTAAAACACCTAAAACAATAAGTACATACTCCCAAAGTCCTAAAATAACATCAATTCCCTCTTTAGCAATTACATAACTAATAAGTGAAAACACTCCAAGTGGTGTAAAAGCTATAATCCACTCAGCAATCTTTAACATTGCATTTGAGATAGCACTAAAAAAGTGTAGCATACTAGATTGATGTTGCTCCTCTAAGTACAAACTAGCAATCGCTAAAAGTATCGCAAATACAATAATTTGCATCATCTCACCATTTGATAATGAGTGAAAAACATTAGTAGGAATAAAGCTCAACACCATACTATCAGCAGAGACTGTTGTCACAGATGATGCTTTTTCATATGCTAAATTAGCACTAGAAGTAATTTCACCAATACTAAAAATATTCATAGCAACAATTGCAGCTAATACCGCAAGAGCGGTTGTTGTAACGTAAAGGCTAAGCGCTTTTAGTCCAATGCTTTTTAACTGATCAAGAGTGCCTAATCCAGCTATTGCAACATAAATAGAGGCAAAAACCAAAGGAACAACTAGCATCTTTAAAAAACTGATAAACATCTGTCCAACTACTTGTTGCTTCAGTGCATATTCTGGTAAAAAAGATCCAAATAGCACACCTAATACAATGGCAATTACTACCAAAATATTTGTATTTTTATTTAAAAATGTAAACATATATTTACTCCATTAAATTGTTATAATTCTATCGCCAATCCACGCTGCTAAATCTACATCATGAGTGATTAACAACATTCCCATATCATCTAACTCATTAACAAGCAACTTCATAACATCTAGTTGAATTACATTGTCAAGAGCACTCGTTGGCTCATCTAAAAGCAGTAAATTTGGCTTCATGAGCAAAGCTCTCAAAATTGAGCATCTTTGCAACTCTCCACCTGAAAGTTTATGTGGAAGAGAGTTTAAAAGTCTATCTTCTACATTTATTCTCTTTTTTAGATAATCAATATTCTCTAACGATGCAACATCTTCTATCTGATTTAAAATTGTATAACTTGGATGAAATGAGCTGTATGGGTCTTGAAAAACCTCTGAAACTCTTAGTGCTTTTACTGTTCCACTATTAGGTTTTAAGTTGCCTAAAATAAGCTCAAAGAGTGTACTTTTCCCAGCACCACTCTCTCCAACAATAGCAACAACTTCTCCTACATGTAGAGTTAAAGAGAAGTTGTCATACAAGAGCTTACTTTTCTCATAACCAAAACTTAAATTCTCTACATGTAATACTTCCATTTAACGAATTTGACCTGAGCCATAAATTTTAAATTTATATGTTGTTAGACCCTCTATTCCCATAGGTCCTCGTGCGTGAAGCTTGTTTGTGCTAATTCCAACCTCAGCACCAAAGCCGAAAGCTCCTCCATCTGTGAAACGAGTTGATGCATTTACGTAAACTGCGGCTGCATCAATAGAGTTTAAAAACTTTTCAGCTGTTGTAATGTTTTCACTAATGATAGATTCAGAGTGTCCTGAGCCATACTCAATAATATGTTCAATTGCACCATTAACCCCATCTACAACCCTTATGTTTAAGATGTTTGCTAAGTACTCTGTATGAAAATCTTCATGTGTTGCCTCTTCTACATGTAATACTTCTTGTGTCTGTTTACACCCTTTTAGCTGCGTCTTAAATTCACTAAATGCAGACTCAATTTTTGGTAATACCTCAGCAGCAATCGTGCTATCTACTAAAAGTGTCTCCATGGCATTACAAACTCCTGGGCGTTGGCACTTTGCATTTGTTGCAATTGCTAATGCATTTTCAATATTTGCATCTTTATCTATGTAGATATGACATTGACCTTTGTCGTGCTTTACAACAGGAACAGTTGCATTTTCACTTACATACTTAATTAGCCCTGCTCCACCACGTGGAATAATTAAATCTACAAACTTATCTTGCTTAATTAATGCAGTTACACCCTCTCTTGATGAGTCTGGTAGAAGCGAAATAATTGCTCTTGGAAGTGAATTTTTCTCTAGCACATCTTGTAAAATAGTTGCTATAATTTTGTTAGAGTTGTCAGCCTCTTTTCCACCTTTTAACACACAAACATTTGAGCTTTTAAAACAGAGCGCTGCTGTGTCACTTGTTACATTTGGTCGAGACTCATAAATAATTCCAATTACACCTATTGGGATAGATACTTTCTCAATTTTCAGTCCATTCTCATTTATCCAACCATCTAAAACTCGTCCAACTGGCTCTTTTAATGCTGCAATTTCCTCTATTGCAACTGCCATAGCATCAACTCTTTTTTCATCTAAAAGTAGTCTATCTTTTAGTGCTGATGATAGATTGTTTGTTTCAGCATCTGCCATATCTAAACTATTTTTTTCAACAATTGTTGCACAGTTTTCACGCAATGAAACAGCCATTTGTCTTAAAATATCACTTCTTGCTGCGCCACTTAACTCATTTAAAACTCTACTTGAATTTTTTGCTTCTTCTAAAAATTTATCCATAATTAACCTTTTTTGTCTCTTGTTTTGTAACTCAAAAATACTATTTTTTCACTTTAACCAAAGTAAAAAGAGGTAAAATTACAAAAAATTAATTAGGTATCCTTATGAAAGCATATTTTATAAACCCATCAAACAGATCAATTAGTGAAATAGACTACGATGGAGCAATCCCAAACCTTTACGCTATTCTTGACTCAATTTTAATAAATGAGAGCCACATTCTTCATAATCATATTATATATTGTGATAAAGATGCATACACAAAAGATGATAGTGCATTCATAGTTGCAGATTATATATTTTATGGAAATGCGATAATTTGTGGTCATGAAAATTCACTAGATGTGGATTCCACAATATCTTTAAAAGAGTTAGAAGAGCTAACTTCATTTGATGTTAGCAGCTTCTATTTAGTATGTGCAGAAGCATTAAAGAGAAACAGCATTGATATAGAAGATACGTTTATAGTTAAAAGCAAAGATGAAAATTTAGAGTTAAACTACAACTGGGTTATCTCTACATTTAACATTGCAGCTCAGCAGACACAAGATATCTTCATTGAGTCGCTTCAAAAAGCACTCCTAAATGGCTCAAGCATAGAGGAGTATTTTCAAAAAATGGGTAAATTAGCAATTGATTCAATTGAGTAACGGATAGAGCTTGATATTTGGTAAAATTGACTACTTAAACCTACTACCTTTTAACGTATTTTTAAAGCGTTATGCAAAGACAACACGCCATCATATGAGCATAAACTACAAAAAAGGCGTACCCTCTGTTGTAAATAGAGCATTTCATAAACGTCAAGTAGATAGCGCTTTTATATCAAGCATTGAGGCTAGAAAATATAAAAATGCCTCTTTGGGAATTGTTGCTAAAAAAGAGGTCTTAAGTGTTATTGTTACGCCCTCTACATGTAATGTGTCAGATAGCGCATCTGCAACATCCAATGTTCTTGCAAAGGTTCTACATGTAGATGGTCGTGTAGTCATTGGGGACAAAGCACTAAAGCTCTATTTAGATGGAGTTAAACATACAGATTTAGCTGCTTTATGGAATGAAAAGTATAACTTACCTTTTGTTTTTGCACTACTTTGTTTTCACAAAAAAGCCTCTTACATGTACTCTTTAAAAAAAGAGTTCTTGAAGCGTAAAATAAAAATACCTCAATACATTTTACTTAATGCTCAAAAAAAATCACAAATTCCACAAAAAGATATTTTAAATTATTTAAAATATATCTCCTATGAGGTAGATTTCAAGGCTAAAAAGTCACTTAAAAAGTTCTATAATTTAAGCAGTAAGTGCCTAACCACAATAGATTAAAAGAGGAAAATATTATGTTTAAAAATTTAAGTACAAAAAATAAAGTGTTACTGTTTATATCTATATCTTTAAGTCTATTTATATCTCTACTTGTTGCTAAAGTATATTATGCAGAGAAAAAAGATTTTATAAAAGAGGAAAAACTTTTAAAAAAAGAGACTATTTCTGCTTACAAAAATACCATCTATAACTACGATATTTTATACAAAAGTAAGCTAGAAAGCATACTAAACTCTCCAGAAGTTAAAGAGGCTATAGAGAAACAAGATAGATCAAAACTCTACTCTCTTGTGAAGACAAAATGGGAAGAGCTACAAAATGAGAATAAAAATTTAAGAATTTTACACTTTCATCAACCAGATGGCTTAACTCTTTTAAGAGCACATCAGCCTGAGAATTATGATGATAACATCTCAAAAAGAAGAGAGATGCCTGCACATATGCACAAACATAAAAAGGCAATAACATCATTTGAAGCAGGTATAAATCTTTTAGGATATAGAGTTATGGTACCTATATTTTATAAAGACAACTATATAGGGGCAATAGAGATAGGCACAAAGCCTGACTTTATACTACAAGAGATGAAAAATGTACACAATGTCTCAGGTGCAATATTTGCAAAAGAGGCAGAGATATATGACAAAGGGCATATAGATAAGAGTAAAAAAATTATTGCTAACTTTAGATTAGATAGTGACAATTTAGAAGATAGAGATTTAATCAACTATCTTCCTAAAGATTACACTCTAAACTCAAATACCAGAGTTGAAAAGGATGAAAGAATATATGATATCTATCTTTTAGAGCATATTGACTTTAGAGGTGACGTTAGCGCAAAAACATTGATTTTTAACGATATTACGCAGATTAGTGAAGATTTTAATAGTGAGATTTTACAGATAATTATCTTCTCCATACTGCTCTATTTAATAGTTATAGGGGCTATGAAGTATGGATTAGAGAAGATGCTTAATAAAATAGATGCAACAAATATAGAGTTAGAGAAAAATATAGCATTTTTAAAATCTCATCAATTGGCTATGGATGCTTCAAGTATAGTAAGTAAAGCAGATTTACATGGTAATATAATCTATGTAAATGACAATTTTTGTAAAGTCTCAGGATATACAAAAAAAGAAGCCATAGGTAAACCACACAGTCTGCTTAGACATAAATCAACTAAAAAAGAGACTTTTGTAAATATGTGGGAGACCATCAAGGGTAAAAAAGTTTGGAAAGGTGTGCTTCAAAATAGAGGTAAGAGTAGTGACTACTCGGTAGATATGGCTATATTGCCAATTTTAGATGAGAATGATGATATTGTAGAGTATATAGCTGTAAGACACGATATAACTAAGATGGTACTTCAACAAAAAGCTTTAGACTCTGCTGCAAACACTGACACTTTAACAGGACTTGGAAATAGGTATAAACTAAATAACGATATAAAAAATAGCATAAGCCCTGCTCTAGCTATTGTAAATATAGATAGTTTTTCACAAATTAATGATTTTTACGGTCATGAAAAAGGTGATACCGTTATAAGAAATTTAGGTGTACTCTTAGATCAATTAAAAAATGGTAAAGAGTATAGTATTTACCATCTTCAAGGAGATGAGTATGTAATATTTAATAAAGATGTTGATAAACAGATGTTTATAGACAAAATTACTCAAATAACATCACAAGTCTCAACTGTAGCAATTATGCTTGATAATGAGGAGATATACCTAGACTTAAGCACAGCTATATCATTTGAAAATAAAAAGAAGATACTCTCAACTGCTGATATGGCACTAAAAATAGCTAAACAAGAGAAAAAAAATATAGTAATTTACAGCGACTCTATATCTTTAAACGATCAGTATCAAAACAATATAAAATGGGCTAAGAAGATAAAAGATGGCTTAAAATATGACAAATTTGTTCCAGTATTTCAACCAATTGTAAACAATCATACAAAAAAATGGGAGAAGTATGAAGCACTTGTAAGACTTGAAGATGATGGAAAACTTGTCTCACCATACTTCTTTTTAGATATATCTAAAAAAACAAAACACTACAAAGATATAACAAAAATTATGATTAAAAAATCATTTGATATGTTTAAAAATAGAGATGAAGAGTTCTCAATCAATCTAACAATGGAAGATATAATAAATGAAGACATTAAAACATATATCTTCGATATGCTTGATAGTTACCAAATAGGAGATAGAGTTGTATTTGAGATAGTTGAATCAGAATCTATAGAGAACTTTGAGCTAGTAGCAATATTTATAGATAAGGTAAAATCGTATGGTTCTAAAATAGCTATTGATGACTTTGGAACAGGCTATAGTAACTTTAAGTACCTTATGAAAGTCAAAGCTGATTACATAAAAATAGATGGCTCTATGATTAAAAATATAGATACAGACAAAGATGCTCAAATGGTAGTAGAGACAATAGTAGAGTTTGCAAAAAAAATGAATATGAAAACAGTAGCAGAGTTTGTAGAGAATCAATCCATACTAGATAAAGTTAATGAATTAGGAATTGACTACACTCAAGGCTATTTCTACAGTGAGCCTAAAAAAGTCATCTAAAGAGTTTCATTAGCTAAGCAAAAAATCAAAATAACTCTGCTACTATAAACGTAAGCATTCAGCACACCTGCAAAAACCATCAAAATCACTAGTGATTTGAGCTTCTCGCTGAGAGACGCGTGTTTCGTGCCATGTAAAAGCACTAAATAAACCTAGTGTTAACGTAGTAAAATGGGCTTCGCTCATTTTACGTGCTGAATGGTTACCTATAAACTATTATATATATTAAGGATGTTAAATGAAAAAAAATGACATGAGCAACGTATGTTCTCAGCTTTTAGATGCTACAGACCTAGAGGTTTCAAAAGATACTATTCAAGAAGTTTTGAAGTCTAAAATTTTAACAAAACTCGAAATTAGTGAGAGTAAAATTAATATAGTGATTTACTCATTAGAGCCTATCTATTTATCTACGATTACTCCTATTTTGTTTGATTTTAGTTTTTTTATTAAAAATGAAATATCATATCAAATTCAAGATGGTGAAACTAATATTTATATATCTAAATTTAATATCAATATTGATGATAGTAAAAAAGCTTTAGGAGCAAAAGAGAATATTGAAAAAATAATCTCACTAACACTCAAAGGAGAGGGAATTGGAAGATGTAAACTTTTTACACTGGTCTATTGTGAAAATTTAAATATCCGTCAAATTTTACTTATTCGTTCATTCATAGAGTACATTAATCAAAGTGTCTTAAGCATTAATCTTGACACTATTGTAACAACTATGGTTAACTACCCTGACATTAGTGCGGCATTTATCAACTACTTTGAGACTAAATTTAATCCTAAAACTAAATCGAGAGAACATGCACTTCATAACATTGAGTCATACCTTGCAGAAGCTATCAAAAATGTTCCAAATATTACAGATGACAAAATTTTAAAGATTATGAGCGAAATGCTAAAATCACTCCTTAGAACAAACTACTTTTTTGATAAAGAGTCAATTGCATTTAAAATTGATGTTAAATGTTTCTCTTCGCATTTAAAAGGAATTCAGCCTAATATTGAGGCATTTGTATATCATCCTGAATTTAATGGTCTTCATCTTCGTATGAGTAAAATTAGTCGTGGTGGACTTCGTTGGAGCGAGCGTCATGATGACTACCGTCAAGAGATAAAATCTTTAATGATAACTCAAGAGGGTAAAAACTCAATTATTATTCCAGATGGTGCCAAAGGTGGTTTTGTTATTAAAAAAGATTCACATGATGTAACTCCTGATTATTTTAAAGAGATATACTCAAACTTCATCAATAATCTTTTAGACTTAGTAGATAACGTAGTAAACCATAAAGTTGTTAAAAATAAAAATATGATCTGCTATGATGAAGATGACACATATTTTGTTGTAGCAGCTGACAAAGGAACATCACATATGAGCGATGTTGCTAACTCTATTGCAATTGAGAGAGGTTACTGGCTAGGAGATGCTTTTGCTAGTGGTGGAAGCAATGGTTTTGGTCATAAAGAGTTAGGAATTACGGCGCGTGGTGCAATGGTTTCAACAGAGCGATTTTTTATTGAAAATGGAATTAATATTCAAGAACAATCTGTTAGTGTTGTTGGAATTGGCTCAATGAAAGGTGATGTTTTTGGAAATGGAATGCTATATTCGCCAAAATTTTCAATGCTAGGTGCTATATCTCATAAAGAGATATTCATCGACCCAAAACCAGATATTGAAGTAGCTCACAAAGAGAGAGAGCGTCTATTTAGTGCAAAAAATGGTGGCTGGAGTGGCTATGATAAGAGTAAAATCTCAGCTGGTGGAGGAGTCTTTTTACGCTCAGACAAATCGATAGAACTTTCACCTGAGATTAAAAAAATGCTACACACTCAAAGAGCAACACTAAGTGGTGAAGAGTTAGCAAAAATGCTTTTACAGAAGAGAGTAGATTTGCTTTTTAATGGTGGTGTTGGAACATACTTTAAAAGTAGTGAAGAGAATAACATTGATTTGGGCGACAAACAAAATGAAGCAGTTCGTGTTGATGCTGACAAAATAAAAGCAAAAGTTGTCTGTGAGGGTGGAAATTTAGGGTTTACACAAAAAGCTAGAATTGAGTACGCTTTAGGTGGTGGTAAAATCAACATTGATGGAATTGATAATGCTGGTGGTGTTGATACATCTGATCATGAAGTAAATTTAAAAATATTTTTAAACACTATTGAGTCAGATGGTGTCATTACAAAAGATGAAAAAGAGGCAACTCTAAAGGGTTTAACAGAGCAAGTTGTAAGTCAAGTTTTATGGAGTACATATTTACAATCTCTTGCAATCTCACGTGATGAGAGACAAAGTGCAACAAACTTAGATGATTTTATACAAGTAATTGAGACAATTGAGAGTCAGATAACTACTTTTAAAAGAAAAGAGTTCTACATACCTAAAAATGATAATATGCACGAAATCCTTACAAACAAAGGAGCTATTGTTCGCCCTATTTTATCTACGCTCTTATCGTATAGTAAAATTTTTGTTAAAACTATTATTTTAGAATCTGATCTACATGTAGAGAAACTCTCTCATGACTTTTTACTAAAATATTTTCCAAAATCATTCATTAGTGTGTATGAGCATAAACTACTAGAACATCCACTTAAAAAAGAGATTATCGCAACAAAAATAGCAGATGAAGTAATTAACAAACAAGGTGTTACATTCATAGCTGATTATATGAAACTAGGTAAAGAGAGATTTTTAAATAAAATCCGTTCATTCATAATTACAAATCAACTCTTTGGTGCTAATGACATAAACTTTGAAATATATAGACACGATTTAAGTATGCCTGTAGAGACTCAATACAAACTGCTAAATGAGCTAGAAAACACAATCTTATTTAGTACAAACTGGATGTTAAAGTACCTTAAAAACCATGAAGTAGATTACTCACACATTTTAGAGTATAAAGAGCAGCTGTTTGAGCTTTTACCTAAAATACCTCATAGAAACACAAAAAATTACATTGAAGATAACATAAAATTTAATCAATTTTTTGAGACAATAGACTACTTAAAATTTGCAATTGCAACAATTATGGTCAAAAAAGAGACAACACATAGCTATGAAGATGTAGCTCATACATTCTTTTTAATTATTCAAAATTTTAAAATAATTGATATGATGGAGCTTTTAGATAACATCCAAATTAATGAAAAAAATGAGAAGTCACTAAAGAAACAGCTATTTGAATTTTTGGAGTTTGCAACAATTAACTACACTCAAAAAATAATTACATTTCAACGTATTAATGAGACTCCTCAAGAGTCATTTACAAACTACATACTAAACAATCAAGAGACACTTGATAGAGTTGGTGAGCAAATAGACTCATTTATTGAATCTGATAAAAAATCTATTCAAGATATTAACATTATTGTAAATAGAATTTTAGCATCAGTTATAAGGATATAAGTATGTTTTTAGATAAATTTAAAGGTATTATCCCAGCAGATATTTTAACAGTTTTAAACTATCAGTTTTTAGGAAATAGTGTTGCTACGTGGATTACTGCACTTGTTGTATTTATTGTAATAGTATCATTGAGCAAGACCTTTACGCAGGTTATACTATCTCCTTTTAGAAGATTGTTTGCAAAATCACTAACTAAACTTGATGATAAAATTATTGATGTTATAGAGAAGCCTCTAAACCTCTCAATTGTAATAGGTGGTTACTACTTAGCTGCTATGCTACTTGCATCAAATGAAGAGTTAGAGATTTTAATTACTCATATTATGCGAAGTGCAATTATTGTACTTATTGCACTCACAGTAACTAGAATTTTAGTAGTATATGGCGATACCTTCGCTCAAAAAGCATCAAGAAAAGATCCTGGCTTAGGTGAGGCAATTACAAAACTTGTTGTTAGAATTTTAAAATTTGTAATTATTGTAAGTGCTGGTATAGGCATTGCCAACACATGGGGAATTAACGCTTACGCTGTACTTGCATCATTTTCAATAATCGGTGTTGGTATCTCTTTATCTTCTCAAGATACCGTTAAACACTTCTGGGGTTCAATGGTAATTTTTGGAGACCAACCATTTAAAATAGGTGATTGGATTACAGTTGGAAATGTAGATGGAACAGTTGAAGAGATAGGAATCAGATCAACAAAAGTAAGAACTTTTGAAAAAGCTATGTTTACAGTACCAAATGGAACAATGGCAAATGCCAACATTTTAAACTGGTCAAGACGTCCAAAAAGACGTATTAAAATGACAATGGGATTAAGCTACTCAACAACACAAGAGCAGATGAAAAGCATTTTAAATGAGACAAGAGCCTATTTAAAAAGTGATGAAGCGATTGATCAAGATCAAATTCTAGTCTATTTTAGTGAGTTTAATGACTCTTCTTTAGATATTATGGTCTATTGTTTTACAAAAGATCCAAACTGGGCTGCATGGTTGGAAGCAAGAGAGGTTGTATATTTAGAGCTTATGGGAATTGTTGAGAGAAATGGAAGCAGTTTCGCATTCCCATCACAAAGTCTATATGTTGAGTCACTACCAGATGAGAACAGAGAGATTCCTAATGTGCTATAATCACAAACTTTTTTTAAAGGTTAACTTATGATTTTAATGGCTGGACCATGTGTAATAGAGGATGAAAAATCTCTCTTTAAAATAGCTTCAGAGCTTCAAAACTATCATGAAGATGATAACTTTGATTTCTACTTTAAAGCTAGTTTTGACAAAGCAAACCGTACCTCTTTAGATAGCTATAGAGGTCCAGGAATGCAAAAAGGATTAGCTCTTTTACAAAAAGTAAAAGATGACTTTGGCTACAAAATAGTAACAGATATTCACGAGTCTCATCAAGCACAACCTGTAAGCGAAGTTGCAGACATTTTACAAATTCCTGCATTTTTATGTAGGCAAACAGACCTGCTTGTAGCAGCTGCTTTAACTGACAAAATAGTAAATATTAAAAAAGGGCAATTCATTAACCCAACAGATATGAAGCACTCAGTTTTAAAAGTATTAAAAACAAGAGGTTGTGATGAAGTATCTTATGAAAATGCTAAAAAACACAATATTTTACTAACAGAGCGTGGAAGCACATTTGGTTATGGCAATATGGTTGTAGATATGCGCTCACTTGTCATTATGAGAGATTATTCACCTGTAATTTTTGATGCAACACACTCTGTTCAAATGCCAGGCTCTTTAAATGGTAAAACAGGTGGAGATAGCTCCATGGTAGCACCACTTGCAAAAGCAGCAGCAGCAGTTGGTGTAGATGGTTTTTTCTTTGAGACACACTTTGACCCATCAATTGCACTAAGTGATGGTCCAAATATGCTCAAAATTGAGCAGTTAAAAACATTAAGTAAAAAACTAATAGATATAAACAACATAAATAATTAAGGATATGTATGAAAATAATAGAGGGTAAATTAAACCTAAATGGTAGTGAAAAAGTTGCAATTATTAATGGTAGATTTAACCATATAATTACAGATAGATTAGTTGAGGGTGCAAAAGACACATTTATTCGTCATGGTGGAAATGAAGATAACTTAGAGTTAATTTTAGTTCCAGGTGCATTTGAAATTCCATTTGCACTAAAACGTGCTATTGATAGTGGCAAATATGATGCCATCTGTTGTGTAGGTGCAGTAATTAGAGGCTCTACTCCTCATTTTGATTATATCTCTGCTGAGGCTACAAAAGGTATTGCAACTATTGGTATTAGCTCAGGACTACCTGTTTCTAATGGTGTTTTAACTACAGACACAATAGAGCAAGCAATAGAACGTGCAGGCTCAAAAGTTGG
>JAYEGD010000034.1:0-5228 GCA_034658915.1 Campylobacterota bacterium
ATTAAGTTATCCATCTTCAAAGAGTCTAAAAACGCCGCCATCTCATCAAAATGACCATCTTCTGCAATAATAATCTCATCAACACTCATAGATTGAGTTGCAATAGAGTCTAAAACAATTCTAAGTGCATCAATGTTTTTATAAACTGCAATAATTAATGTAGTCTTCATTAGAGCATTTTACCTGATAGTCGTTTATACTCGCTTGAATGCTCTAATAGTTCAGTATGTGTTCCGATATCTACAATTTCACCATCTTTAAAAACCAAAATTTTAGAAGCGTGTTCAATAGTAGTTAATCTATGTGCAATAATAAAAGTAATTTTATCTTTTGTGTATTCAACAAGAGCTTTTTGAATACGCTTTTCACTTTTGTTATCCAACGCACTAGTAGCCTCATCCAAAATCAAAACAGATGAGTGCTTGTAGATTGCACGAGCAATTGCAATACGTTGACGCTGACCTCCTGAGAGGTTGGTTCCAGCTTCTTGCATTAGTGTGTCAATTCCATTTTCTAAGTTTTCAGCAAACTCATAAGCATCTGCGTGACGAAGCGCCTCAATAACTTTGTCTCTATCTATTTCGTGACCATAAGCAACATTTGCAGCTAGTGTATCTTGAAAAATATAGACACGTTGTGAAACAATAGAGACATGGTCTCTTAAACTATGTTGTGAAAAGAGTTTAATATTTTCACCATTAATATTTAACTCACCAGAACTTACATCGTAAAATCTAATAATCAAATTAATAAGTGAACTTTTTCCACCACCACTATCTCCAACAAGAGCAATAGTGTCTGAACTATTTGCTTGAAAATTGATATTTTTAAGAGCATCTTTACCATCATAATTCAAATTAACATCTTTAAATTCAACTCTTTTAATATCATCTTTTAAAGTTTTTTCACCATCAATAATTTTAGGTTCAAGGTCAAAAATATAAAAAATTCTCTCACTAGCAGCAAGTGCGTCTTGTATTTTTCCATAAATAGAGCCAATTCTTCTAACTGGTTGAAAAACTAGACCAACAGCAGTTAAAAATGCCGTAAACTCTCCAACTGTCATTCTATCACTATAGACCTCTTGCGCACCAATATAGACAACTGCTGCAATTCCAAATGAAGCAACAAGCTCTAAAATAGGTGATGTCAACTCATTTGTATAGACACCTTTCATACCTATTTTAAAAGAGAGCCAATTCTCGAGTGAAAAACGCTTTAACTCATACTCTTCAGAAGCGTTTGCTTTTACTACTTCATTATTGTTAAAGACCTCAATTAAACGAACAACAACATCTGCATTTTTCTCTTGAGACCTGTGGGACAATCTTTTCAAACGCTTAGCAATAAGCATTAAAGGGTAGATTAAAATAGGAAGCACAACAAGAGCGTAAAAAGAGAGCATTGCATTTAAGTAAATTACATACCCAATAAGCGCAATAACGGTTAATATTTCACGAAAAAGCTCTGGCAACATACTAGATACAAAGTACTGAATTCTACTAATGTCTCCTGTTACACGAGATATAAGCTCGCCACTTCTATTTTTGTACAAAAAGTCCATATCTAAAAACATAATTTTTCTAAGCAAATCTTCACGTAGTCTTGTTACAATATGAGTTCCTATGTAGCTCATAAATACAGATTGCAAATATCTGCCAAGTGACTTAACTGAGTAGATACCAATAATAGCTATTGGAATAATATGCAACATATCTTCATCACGATTTACAAACATATCATCTATTAATGGTTGCATAATTTGAGCTGTTGCTGCAGTTGCTGATACTATTAGGATGATACCAATAAAGACAATAAAATATTGAAGTTTATAATCTTTTATATATGGTAAATACCTCTTAAATGTCTCTTTCAAATATGACCTTTAGTTTTTAAAATATCGATAACGCTAGATGGAGTAATGCCGCTCATACAAACATTGTCTTTGCACTCATACATTCTTTTTGAGCCATAACAAGGTGAACACTCAAGATTTAACGAAATTACGTTTATCTCATTCGTTGGAGACTGAAAAGGTCCTGTTCCACCTGCTGGAGTTGGTCCAATTAGTACAAAAGTTGGTGTATTTACAGCAGATGCAATATGTGCAGGACCTGTGTCTGTTGTAATTATAGCTTCTGCATTCTCAATAACACCTATTAAATCTGGAAGAGATGTTTTTGCAATTAAGTCGATGCAGTTTTTAAAGTATGGTCTCATTGTCTCAAAGTACTTCTCCTCGCCACGACCTGCAATTACAACTAGTTTTACACTTTTATCAATTGTTTTAATCAACTCTATCCAGTTCTCTTTTGCCCATGCTCTATAGTTAATCTTCTCTTTTTTATTGTGTGAATTACTAGGGTTTATTACAATATATTTTTCAGGTAAATTGTACTTTTTAAACACTTCACTTTTTGGAGTTCCATAGAGCTTTGGAAAAGATGAGTCTAAGTTTTTACTCTTTACATGTAGAGCGTATGCACCCTTTAAACCAACAACAGCGTGAACTTGTTGCGAATGTGCATTTGTTGTATGCTCTTTGCTAGGTGGGGGTAAAAAGAAAAAACCTGTTTTATATCTTGCATTTATTGCAAGAGCTAATTTATGAAAATATTTACTACCCTCTAAATTAATAAGTAAATCGTAAGCTCTATTTTTAGAAAATTTAATAACTTCTTTCTTTTGAGAACTTAATAGTATAGGAAATTTTTTATGTTTAATTGGAAAAATTCTTCCAACTCTTTTGTCGTTATCAAAAATAGAGGTTAAACCACTAGAACATACAAAATCAATCTGAACGCTTTGTCCATACTCTTTTTGCAAAGCTTCAATAACAGACAACGAGTAAACTAAATCCCCTAATGCCCCTGCTCTAATAACTAAAACTCTATTTATATTTTTCAATTTTTTCAAATAATCTCACTAAGTATCTATTATAAATTTCATTATTATACCAATTTTTCGCTATAATCGCGAAAATATTATAAAAAAGAGAAGATTAACTTATGGTACAAACACAAAATATCACAATGCGTTATGGAAGTCGTATTTTATTTGAAAATATTAATTTAAAACTAGATCGTCATAAAAGATATGGTCTTATTGGTGCAAATGGTGCTGGTAAAACTACATTTTTAAGAATTTTAAGTGACCAAATTAAAGATTACGAGGGTGAAGTAATTATTGAAAATGGTCTTAAAGTTGGTGTATTGGGTCAAAATCAGTTTGCATTTGAAGACTACACAATTAGCGACGCTGTTCTTTTTGGAAACAGAAGACTCTTTGATGCAATTAAAGAGAAAGAGGAGCTTTATGTAACTGGTGATTTTGAAGATGATGAAACAAATAACCGTTTAGCTGAGCTTGAAGTTATCTGTGTAGAAGAGGACCCAACTTATGAGTATGATGTAAATATTGCAAAAATATTAGAAAATGTTGGATTACCATCGTCTCAACACGAAGAGCTTATGAGTACACTTGACTCAGCTGATAAGTTTAAAGTTCTTCTTGCTCAAGTCTTATACCCACGTCCTGATGTTCTATTTTTAGATGAGCCTACAAATAACCTCGATATTGAAACTATTGGTTGGCTTGAAGATGAGTTAAAACGTCATGAGGGAACACTAGTAGTAATCTCTCACGATAGACACTTTTTAAATGAGGTTTGTACAAATATTTTAGATGTTGATTACCAAAAAATTAGAGAGTTCACAGGAACATTTGATGATTGGTACATAGCTTCAACAGTTATTGCAAAACAACAAGAGATGGACAATGCTAAAAAAGAGAAAGAGAAAGAGCAACTAGAAGCGTTTGTTAGACGTTTTAGTGCAAATGCATCAAAAGCGAAACAAGCAACATCACGTCAAAAACAGCTAGATAAACTAGTAATTGATGACATTAAACCATCATCAAGAAGAGACCCTAGCATCGTTTTTAAAGCAGCTAGAACAATGGGTGGAGAAGCACTTGAGATTAATAATGTAAGTCACAGTTATGATGAGAACGAAGTTCTAAAAAATATAACACTTAAAATTGAGCCAGAAGAGAAAATAGCAATTATTGGTGGAAATGGTGTTGGGAAAACAACACTTGTAAAAATCATAATGGAAGAGATGAAGCCATCTAGTGGAGATGTAAAATGGGGTGCGACAATTGAGCCTAGTTATTTTCCACAAGATACAGCTGACAAAATTAGTGGAGATGGAACACTTTATGACTGGCTAAGAGCCTTTGATCCAAAAAGAGATATCTCTGAAATTCGTAACTGTTTGGGAAGAATGCTATTTAATGGTGAGCAACAAGAGAAGTCTGTTGTAAGTATTAGTGGTGGTGAAAAACATAGAATGATGCTTAGTAAAATGATGCTAGAGGGTGGAAACTTTTTAGTTCTCGATGAGCCATCAAACCACCTTGACTTAGAAGCAATCGTGGCACTTGGTGAAGCACTATACAACTTTAAAGGTAATGTAATTTGTATCTCTCATGATAGAGAGTTACTTGATGCATTCGCTAACCGTATTATTGAACTTCATGATGATGGCTCATACATAGACTTTAAAGGAACATACGAAGAGTTTGCAGAAGCTAAGGTAAATGATGCTCTATAGAGATGTTTTAGGGTGTGGAATAGCAGGTAATTTTGCTCTACACCTAGAACAAGCTGGAGAGAGTGCCGACTTTAAAGACCTAGTAGTAGATGATCCAAATGGTCCTAAAGGTATTTTTCCTTTCTATCTAAAAGGCTTTAAAACACAATTAGGAACTTACCCACTAAGCTCTACTCAAATTACACTACCTACTTATGAAGCAAACATTCAAGCAGAACCAGAAGTTGCACTTTTATGTGAGCTTTCTTACACAGACAATATAATCACATCTGTAGCACCAATTGAAGCGTTTGCGTATAATGACTGCTCAATTCGCCGTGAGGGTGCTACTAAAATCTCTCAAAAGAAAAATTGGGGTGAAAATTCAAAAGGTATTAGCGCAAACTCTCTGAAACTTAATACATTCTCAAAAGGTGGAACTTTAGAGTCATACCGTATTGCATCATTTTTAAGACGAGATGATGAACTACATGTATATGGCGAGGATGTAGAAGTGAGTGGCTACAGCTACTTTAATGAAAAACTAACATCATGGATTATGAAGCAGTTAAACGAGCAGATTGACACAGGTCCACTAGAGCCTATTAGCGAGTACATAAAAGAGTGTAACTACCC
>JAYEGD010000035.1:0-5214 GCA_034658915.1 Campylobacterota bacterium
CAAGTTACCAACAAAAAACCCAACAATAATAATTACTATCATCCAAAAAATATCTACTAAAGTTACACTTTTATCGTTTGAAATGTATAGAGTTTTAGAGGTAATTTCTGAAGTAGAGTCTAAAAACTTATCAACCCATAGTGAAGTATCGTAAAATATTGCACCAATATAGCCTAAATATTTGCTAATAAACCAATCTAAAATTTTCTCTTTCTCTCTTAATTGGCGCAGTGATTGCTCATCTAACTCAGCTGAATCTCTTTTGATTACTGCATCTAACTCTTTATACGCCTCCATATCATCTTGTTCAAAGTTATAAAACTGAGCTAAAATAATATAGTTTAGCTTCTTATTTATGCTTATAACTAGTTCATTGGTTGCATTTTTTAGGTTTTTTAAATTAGCTTTATATGTAGCTGCTTTTGGGCTATTTAAAACATCATCACTTAGTTTAATATCATCAATCATGCCTAGTTCACTCTTTTTTACATCTCTTAGAAGGTTAATTAAACTTCTCTCAGTGTAGAGCTTTAGTGTTGTTGCTCTCTTTCTATTTTTTTCAACAACTTCACTAAGTTTTACAATTTTTGCGTCTATCTCCTCTTTATTGAATGGTGTCTTATTAACTATTAAAGATAGCTTCTCAATAGCTTTTTCATTAAATTTTTTGTACTGTTTAATGAGTGACTTAATATCCTCAAATTTGTACTTATAGTATGCGTACTCCATTTGAGATATCTCTATCTCACCTCTATTTTCAGCCGCTAAGTTGGAGAGTCTCTCTTTAATGTTATTAATTATCTCTAAGGATTTATCTTTTTTAATTTTTAAATTTTCTAAATCAATATAATATTCACTCAGTTTATTAAAATAGAAAATAAACATCTTCTCATCTACGCTCTCTTCTTCAATATTGTCAATATTTGGCAGCTTTGCATCCGTTGGTGAGTTGAGTAGTTTTGAGAGTTTTGTCAAAAGTAGGTTTTGAAATGTAATTTTATTAATTACTTCAATATCTTCACTATTAACTTTGTTTAGCTTTTCACGCTTACTCTCTATGTATTTGTGTGCTTTTTCATTGTCAAAGTAGTTCTCATCAATGCTGGCACTGTGCAACTGTACTAAAAGCAAAAGAGACGTTATTATATATTTCAAGATTTTTCCTTATGTTTATTGTTGTGGATTACTTAACTTTAAAATACCGCTATAAAATGGCTTACATTTGCGAATATCATCTACTGTATTGTAAATTGAATCAGGAGAGGATGTTGCACGTGTCACAACATTTGATAAAAATGATGATGAGTTTTTATCATCGCCATAGTAGTGCGCTAAATCTAATCTGTTCAAAACATTAGCACCTACTTCACCTACATCTTTTATTGCATTTGCACCCACTCCTACTCCACTTGTTGCTACATTTAAAACAGATTTTGCAGTTCCATATAGTAGTGCAAAACTCGTATATGAGTAAGAGATTGTCGGATTGCTTAAACTACCACTCACTTTTTGAACATAGTAAGCACAATTATTTTTACCTAAAAGTGCTATCTTCAGACCATCAAACTCTCTATTTACTACATTTATTGAGCCATCAATTGCTACTTTATGTTCAGGTGTTAAAAAAGCACAATCATCACAAAATAGCTTTTTATCATACATTACACCACCAAAGTGAAGTGGGCTAATGGTACTTTGAGCCTCTTTAAACTCCAACTTTTTCAAAAATGAGATGCCTGGAATTTTACCTTTGAAAATAGAGATGTTTTGAGTATCGCTAATAATCTCTAACTCTGAGTCTAAATCAATTCCATTAATGTTAATATTAGTTGCATCAATACTATAATATAGAGTATTTGTAGAGCTATTAGAGTCTATTAAAGTTGGTGTTAATGCTTTAACTGTAGCATTTAACTCCCCTGATGTAATAGCGTGTTTTAACTCCAATATTTGCGATAGTTTTGGAAGTGAAATAGAAGTAATAAAAAGCTTTAAATACTCTTTGTTGGCAATCAAATCAACAGTTCCACCAAATGCATCTGCACTTACACGACCACTAAATGTTGGCTTTGTATATACTCGTGCTTTAACCTCTAACTCTTGCTTGTTATCTTGTCTTATTTTTATGTTGCTCATTAAAGAGTTGTAATCTTTTACAACACCTTTTGAATCTATAAAAAATCTACTTCCATTTGACTCTTTTTGAAACTGTGCAACCAGCTCATAATCTTGATTTTCAAGATTTAACTTCAACTCACTACTATGAACAGTAACAGCACTAGAGTTTAACTCACTCTTTACATGTAATAGCCTATTTTGCAACTTTAGTTGTGAGCTTAAACTAAACTCTCCATTAAGAGTTTGAAGAGATTTAAATGGACTTTTTTTAACATCAGATACCTCTACATGTAAAGCACTCTCAATGGAGTTACTTTTTTTATTTAATTTTAGTCTCTCAATAGTGATTTCATCACTATCAATTTTAGTTACTCCATCTACCATATAGTAATCTTTTAAACTCTCTACATGTAAAGCAGAGTTTAACTTAAATGGTATAATATTTTTTTCTTGATTAACAACTTCTATTTTTTTAGATTTCATCAAAATATCGTATTGAGACCTATTTACATCAACTACTAAATCTACATCTCCAACTACTATAGGCTCTCTTTTCACTAAATCAAAAACAGATTTAAGTGGAACTTTTGAAGCATTTAACTGTAGTGTCTCATCTATTAAATTTGAGACAATATAAACTTTATTAAAATGTTTTGTATCCACATCTACATGTACTCTTTTGTCTTCAAGTTTTACTCTAAAAGAGCTACTAACTTTAAACTCTTTAGAGACTTTTGCAAACCTATCAAGGCGGCTTACATGTAGTGTTCCATCAACTGTTGTACTCTTAGCATTTTTTTGTAAATTCTTAACTATTAACGAGCTGTAATTAGAGTGAATGGATGCTCTTAAACTCTCTTTTTTTATCTCATAAGTAGCATCAATTTTAATAGGAGAGTTGATGTAGTTACGTTTTTTAATGAGCTGAAACAGACTTGAACTACTTAGGTTTTCACTCTTTACATGTAGTATCTCATTTTTAAGATTAACAACTATCTTTTCATCTTTTTTATCTCTAAAATTTGAGTAAGCATTTAAAGCACCCTTTTCAAAAGTAGCCCTACCCTCAAGCGCTCTGCTTTCAAAAAGATTCAACGGTGCATCTGCAGTAGAAGATAAAATATAGTTCAAAGAGAGTTTAGAGTTTTTAGTAGCATAGAGTAACTCATTTAACTCTAAATTGTAGATGTTATCACTCACATTTGCATCTACATGTAGAGTAGTTGTCTCATTGGTATCTATGAGCATATTAGCACGAAATAGAACATTTTTAATAGAGACTGGAAGTAGCTTTTTGTTTACAAGGTTAGCATTAAGACTCAAACTCATAGGCTCATAGACAAATGTTGTGTTTAAATCGTTGAGTTCAAAAAGTTTTGCACCAACAACTCCACTTGTTGTTATGTTGCTATCGCTTATATTACATGTAGTCTCTAGTGAGTATCTGTTTTGCTTTTTGTCTTGAGTAATTGTAAACTCTGAACTCACTACATGTAAAGGCATAAAGAACTCATTTTTAAATGTTCCATTAGAGTCAATATTGACACTTTTAGACTCAATTGGACTCTCACTCATAAAGTATGGTAAAACTTTTTGCACCTCTAACTCTTTGGCGTCTATTGCGTATTGTAAAGAGTTTAAATTTAGAGAAAAATTTGTATTACCACCTAGTGATGGTGTCGTAGCATTTAAAATTTTATTACTAATTGTAGCTTTAATATTTAGTGGTAGATTAGGCAAAGATAGATCAAAAAGAGGATTAATTAAAGATAGCTCACTATTTAGGCTTAAATTTGCATCAAGGTTATACTTTACACTCCCTATCAGATGTGTATTTTCAAAAGCGATATCAAAACTAAATTTTTCAAAACTAAACGCTGCTTCATTAATTGTTGAGTGTGTCTTAAATTTTACATCAATATAGAGCGCTAGAACTCTCTTAGTTATTGGCTCATACGTAATTAAACCGATAACTAAAAGGGAAAAAAGAGCTATAAAGAGCAGATATTTTAAAAGTTTAGTCATTTTTTCAAGCTAATTTTAAAACATTTCTCACTGCTATTTTCAAGCATAACATCTCCACCATGTGCATTTGCAATTTGTTGTGATAAGATAAGACCTAGCCCATTACCTTTCTCTTTTGTACTTTTAAAAGCACTAAAAAGCTCTTTTGGTTTCTCTATTGCTATACCACTATCGTAAATATAAAATTCATGAAATTCGTCACTTTGTTTATGCTCAATTTTCACAAAACCACTCTCTTCATCATCTAGTTCAATTGCATCAATTGCATTAAACACAAAGTTTGAAAACATCATAGAGAGCAGGTCTAAATCTCCATTTAACTCAAAGTTTGACTCATCAAAAATAAACTCAATGTCTGAGCTATAACTGTAATAGCCAATTGCAGACTCTAGCGACTCTTTAATGTCACTCCAACTAATAGGCTCAATGGTTGGCATAATCCCTTTTGAGAACATTAAAGTAGCTTTAATAATACGCTCAATTCTATATACAGACTTTCGCACCTCTAAAACAATGGGTTTATTCTCCACTTTAACTTTTTTCATCAATGCAGATGCAAGTAGTGAAATAGAGCCAATAGGATTACGAATTTCATGAGACAAGTGCGCTGCCATTTGCCCCATAGTAGCTAAGTTCTCTTTACGTTTTTGCTCTGTAATATCTGTCGCACTAACAATATGTTTGTCATTATATTGACTTGACTTAATTAGGTATGACCTCTCTTCAAAATTGAGCTCATAATCCTCATCTTCAAACTCAATAGTAGAGAAAAGTTCACTCAACTCATTAGCTTTTGAGTTTTGTAAAAAGACACTATTGTCACTGTTTAAAACCCAAAGTGCATTTGGAAGAAACCCAATTAAGTTGTCAATTGTTAAGTTTAAATCATCATAAGATTTTCTTAGAGCAATGTACTCATTTTCAACCTCATAAGTTCTATCAATGAGAGCTTTTAGCTCATCTGCACTTATTTCACTCATTTTAAATGCAGTAAAATTTTGTACAGCTCAAACGCATCTTTAGAACCAGCTAGTTCACGACAAGAGTGCATAGCGTATGTAGGAAGCCCAA
>JAYEGD010000036.1:0-5214 GCA_034658915.1 Campylobacterota bacterium
CCAGACTCCATAGGTCCTGGACGGTAGAGTGCTAAAACCGCAATTAAGTCCTCAAAGTTGTCTGGTTTTAGGCGTTTGTTCAAATCTTGCATTCCAGAACTCTCTATTTGGAACATTCCAACTGTGTGACCGCTTCTAATTACCTCATATACTTTCTCATCATTTTCATTAATTTTGTGCCAATCAATTACTTTGTCAAATCTATTTTTAATTAGCTTTATTGCATTGTCAATTACGTCTAAAGTTTTTAAACCCAAAAAGTCAAACTTAATCAAATCAACATCTTCAAGGTAGTTTAGTGAGTATTGCGTTACAAATGTATCCTCGCCAGATGGTCTATAAATTGGTGTTTTGTACCATAACTCTTCATTAGAGATAACAACACCAGCTGCGTGTATTCCAGAGTTTCTCTTAAGACCCTCTAACTTTTTTGCAAACTCCCAAACTCTTGAAGCGTTTGCATCGCTATCTAATAGCTCTTTTATTTTTGGCTCTTTTTGAAAAGCTCCCTCTATAAAATTACCTTTTTTTGTCTTACCATTTAGTGTAATTCCCAACTCATCAGGAATAAGTTTTGCCATTTTGTCAGCTTGTGCTAGTGGCATCTCTAAGACACGAGCAACATCTCTAATTACCCCTTTTGCTAAGAGTGAACCAAAAGTAATAATTTGTGCAACTTGGTCTCTACCATATTTTTCAACAACATAATCTATTACCTCTCCACGACGAGCTTGCATAAAGTCCATGTCAATATCGGGCATACTTACACGTTCTGGATTTAGAAATCTCTCAAACAGAAGGTCATACTTCATAGGGTCAATGTCTGTGATGTCTAGTGAGTATGCAACTAAACTCCCAGCCGCGCTACCACGTCCTGGTCCAACTGCAATGTCTTGCTCTTTCGCATATTTTACAAAGTCCCATACAATTAGCATGTAGCCTGGGAACTTCATATCGTTAATAATCTTCATCTCAAACTCAAGACGCTCTTTGTACTCTTCATGCTTTGACTCATCTACATGTACTAATCTCTGCTCTAACCCTAATTTACATCTGTAGATGAAATATTCAATATCATTTAGTGTTGCATCTCCATGGTCAATGTCTAGCCCATCTAGTTTTGAATACTCTTGAGTAAATTTGAAATTTGGAGGGGTTGGGTCGCCTAAGTCTAACTCCAATTCACACTTATCTACAATCTCTTGTGTATTTTGCAGCGCTTCTGGAATGTCTGAAAAGAGTCTTGCCATCTGCTCGGGCGATTTCAGGTAAAACTCATGAACAGAGTGACGCATACGGTTTGGATCATCGTAGAGTTTATTCATCCCAATACACATAAACGCCTCTTGATATTGCGCATCATCAGGGTAAGTGTAGTGTGTGTCGTTAGTTGCAACAATTTTTATGCCACTCTCACGAGATATTTTAATTACCTGCTCGTCAATATAGAGTTGATCTCCAATTCCATGACGCATCATCTCCAAATAAAAGTCATCTCCAAAAATCTCTTTGTACTCTAGTGCAACTTTCAAAGCTTCATCATAACCCAATGCACCATTTTTTACGTTTTTTTCATTAGCTAAATTTAAATGCCAATTTACCTCGCCTTGCAAACAAGCAGATGAGCAGATTAACCCCTCGCTATGTTCACGCAACTCTTTTTTGTTAATACGTGGGTTGTAGTAAAAACCATCTATATAAGCTTTTGAAGAGAGGTACATTAAATTCTCATAACCCTTCTGATTTTTAGCATACAAACAGATATGAAATCTCTGTCTTGTACTTTTGTCACCAATATCTTCACCATTATGGATATAGCCCTCCATCCCAATAATTGGCTTTATACCCTCATCTTTCATCTGTTTATAGAAGTCTATTGCGCCAAACATATTGCCATGATCTGTCATAGCTACAGATGTCATTCCAAGCTCTTTAAGTCTTGAAGCTAAATTTGAAATTTTATTAGCACCATCAAGAAGTGAATACTCAGTATGAAGATGAAGATGTGTAAATGGTTGAACGCTCATTTGAAGCCTTATTGTTATAGATAAAGTTTTATTTGTGCAATTATAGCGCATAATATGAATTAGATTTTTAATAAGGATATTATGTTATGAAAAAAATGTTAATGTTATCTGTAATGCTTAGTAGTTTTGCATTCGCCTCAGAAGTTCCTAAAATTTACCCAAGTGGTAAGGTAGGCGAAGCTGTTAAACTAGGTGAAGAGCTTTTAAATAAAACAGACACACACTCTTTAACTTCACAGTTTGTAGGGAATAAACTGCAGTGTAAATCTTGTCATAGAGCAGGAGCAGATGGTAAGCCAGGGACTGCTGATAGCATTGGTACATTTGTTGGAATATCTGCTAAATTCCCAATTTATCAAGCTAGAGTTAAAGTTATTGAGACTCTTGAAGATAGGATTAGCAACTGTTTCATAAGAAGTATGAATGGCTCAAGACCAATATCTGAAACCGAAGCACCAATTGCTATTGCAACTTACATTACATGGCTCTCAAGTGGAACACCTATAAATATTAATGCAAAAACGAATGGAAGCAGTAAAGCAAAAGAGTTAGCTAAAAAATTTGCTAAAATTCAAAAAAAAGCTACTCATAAAAACTACCTTAATGGTAAAAAACTTTTTTCTAAAAAATGTGCCACTTGTCATGGTAAAAATGGAGAGGGTGTTGCAACATTCCCACCACTATGGGGTCAAGGTAAAGATGGAAAATGGCTCTCTTACAACGCTGGTGCTGGAATGTCAAAGCTAAATAAAGCTGCTATGTGGATTCAATCTAATATGCCACTTGGTCAAGGTGGAACACTAAGCGCTCAAGAAGCAGCAGATATTGCACTTTTCATAGACGCACAACCTAGAGCAGATTTTAATTTAGAAAAACTAATAATAGAGAAAAAGATAAAAGGCTATTACAACTCAAAAGTATTTGTAGAAAAAGATAGTGTAAGAGACAACTTCAAAGCGTTAGGTTTAGATGTTGATGTTATTAGAGGGGATAAGTTAATGCCTTAGGCTTATACTATTTGATACAGATAACTAAAATATATACTACATGTAATCAGTTGTAAAAAAATCAGAAAATTTTCTGATTTTTTTATAAGAGTAGTTCCTATTATCAACATAGATAAAATAAGGTATGTATGAGAAGTTGGTATTTTTAAAATAGATAAAACATAAATTGAGACAAGAGTTGTAAGTACTTTTAATATTATGTATGCATGAGGTTTAGCGAGAGTTGATAGAGTTACAATACCATTTATTTTATCTGCATCTGCATCTTTAATATCTTTAAAAGATGCGCTTACAATAAAAAACAGGAATATAGACAATAGAATCTCTTTGTCAACATTTAAAAAAGCTATATTTTGATAAACAACAACATATCCACTTAAAAAAACTATTATCGCATTAACACTCAAAATTATATTCGCACTTATAAAATGTCTTCTTGCTCTTATTGGTTGTGCTGAGTAGATATAACTTAACGCTAACATAGGCAATACTGCAAATATAAAAAATTGATTTACACTTAGCGAAAAGCCTAGAGTCAAAAATATTAATATTGGCTGTAACCCTTTAAAATTATCTATATTAATCTCTTGTGTAATTAAACATCTATAACTGTTAGAATCTTTATCTATAGATATGTCACTAATATCATTAACTATTACTGCATAAATAAATGCAAAAACAATAGACAATCCACCTGCAATAATTTTAGATGCATCAAAAAAGTTTAAACTATCTTCAAAAGAGAATGAGTTAAACAGTCCCACTAAAACACCAAATATATATAGTCCAAGATAAATAGTTAATCTCTCAATTCTTAAAACTGTTTTAAAGATATTGGTGTAAAAAAAGTAAGTCATTAAAAATAGAAAAAGTGTTATTGGTATGTACATGTAAAGATTAATAAATATGTCACTTCTAGGTGCTAAAACTGAATTACTCAATATATGTCTAAAATCTACTAAAAAAATATTGTAAAAAGATGGAAGATAACCATACAAAAATATTATGTTATATATAAAAAACAGTGCAAGAAATGCCTTAATTTTTCCAAACCGTACAACATATAAAAAAACACTAATAAGAATAAAAAAAATCTCTACTCTTACTCCAAATGTTACAAATGAAATATTACTATATGGATTAAATAACGATATATAGCTGTGTAAAAAATCATTAAATGAGTGTTCATATGAAATTATTCCACTTGAAAAAACAAAGTAATCTAATAGTGGTACACTAATAATAACAATAAATCCAAAAAGTGAAATTTTAAACACATCTATTAATTTATCATTGCTAAATATATATAGTATAAATGTTACAAGCAAATAGAGTGTGAGCCATGAAAGCACAATATGAAAAAAATCAAGCATTAATAGATAAAAGCTCAAATTTAAGTTAATAAGGTGTCTCTCTTCTAAAATATTTTCTAAAAATGTTCTAATAATTATAATAGAGATAAGCGAGTAAAAGAGTGAAGATATTGTTATATCAACACTCTTTATTTTATTGAATATAGAGTTAATTCTCCCAAATATTATCAATAGATGCTTCTAAGTCAGATTTACTTATATTTTTTATACTAAATGTTTTTTCATACTTTTTATTGACCATAACGGTATCACTTTTTCCAAATCTTGTAGAGTATTTCACTTTCATTTTAATAGGAGTTTTAATTATGACTGTTACACTATTGTCAAAGTCTTTATCATAATCATCTTTATCATAAACTAGAGCAATTTTTACTTGATTAATAAATTTATCTTGAAATATTTTATCTCTGTTTTGTTGCAGAATTTTATGCCAATTTTTAACTTTATCATCTTTTAAAAATCTATTAATTAATGCAACTCTATCATCTTCATAGTAGTCACTTAAAAATGATATTTTAGAGAGATACTTATCTACACCCTTTTGCTCATTTTTAGTACTGTTAAGAGCTTTCTCTAAATCATCTTTGTACTCTTTTGTAATTTTATGAATAGATACAATTTTTGTCACAAGATCTTTAGGTTTATTTTCACCTGCTTCAAATTGATACTTTACTTTTTCATCTGGTGCAATTGCAAAGGCATAAGGATAAGATGATGGTGAGCCTTTCGTGTTTGATGTCAAGTAAGTTCCACTTTTACTAGACCATGCACCATAAGACGCAGTGTTATAAGATGTATAATAGCCAG
>JAYEGD010000037.1:0-5127 GCA_034658915.1 Campylobacterota bacterium
CTACTGTTTGAGAGAGCAACTCAACGCTTTGCTTTAATGGTGTAAGAGCATCTAAAGCGTTTAAAACTTGAGGCATATCTACTTTTAAACTCTGTGCAACTCTACTAACTTCTAAAAACTGTTTGGCATTAAACTTTGTAATTTCTTCTGGTTTAAGTAGCTCTTTTATCTCTTTAATTACACTCTTTGGTGAGTCTAATTGAACTAACTCTTTTGTAATTAACTCACGTTGTTGAGGTGTTGGTACTTTGTGTTTAAAAACAACTTCACTAAGCGTTTGAAGTGGGTTTAATGCTTTTAATGATGTTGATGTTGCATACTGCTTTAGATCATTAACTATCTCTTTAAGTTTTTCAACATTACTGCTTAAAAGAGCTCCATCACGCTGTAATATTGGTAGCTTTAACTCATTTTTATCATCTACATGTAAATAGGAGATTTTCTCACCACTATATACATTTGAGTCTTGCACAATCTTTTTAAGTGCTTCAATATTTAGTGGCTCAACCTTAATAAGAGAGCTTACTTTTTTAAACTCATTTAAATTTTCAGTCGGTATTTTTTCTATAATCTCTTTAAAACTGCTCTGAATTTTATCTATAGCTTTTGAAAAATCCGATAGTGGCTCTTTAAGAAGTGATGGTTGCGCTATTTTATTACCAATTTTATCACTTATTGCACTTAAATTAAGCTCTTTTTTCTCAAAATTGGAAAAATCTTTAATAATCGAATGAATTTTTTTTGTACTCTCATCTAAAATGAAATCATCTTTCAGACTAAAAGTAACATCTTTAGCTATTGTCTCTATGCTTTTTAATAGTTTTGGTGTTATCTCGATATCTTTTTTTAACTCATTAATAACTTTATCTATTTTTGTTATTACATCTTCTTTGCTGACATTATGCTCTACATGTAGAGTGCTCTTTGCATCTATATGCAACTCTTTTGTTGTTATGTTTTGTCTATTATCTACTTCTACATGTAAACTCTTCTCTTGTTTTGGTTGTATTGGTAGCGAAGTTGTAATGTTTTGTTTGTCGTTACTCTTTACATGTAGAGTGTTTTTTGAGTCTATCTGTAACTCTTTTGTTGTAATGTTTTGTCTATTATCTACTTCTACATGTAAACTCTTATGTTCTGTTGGTTGTTTTGGTAGTGAAGTTGTAATGTTTTGTTTGTCGTTACTCTTTACAAGTAGAGTCTTTTTTGAGTCTATTTGCAACTCTTTTGTTGTAATGTTTTGTCTGTTATCTGCTTCTACATGTAAACTCTTATGTTCTATTGGTTGTTTTGGTAGTGAGCTAGTAATACTATTTTTAATCTCATTTAGTGTAGAAGATAACATCTGTTTTATATTTGTGCTATCCTCTTTTAAAAGCTTTGACTCTAAGAAAACTCCAGAGTCGCTCACTTTTTGTTTTAATTCATCGCCTTTAATAGTTACAATTGGTTCAATAAATTTTGCTAATTTTTGTTTGAATTTTTCCAAATTTGGTTCATCTTCTATTAGAGTATATATATTTTTAATATCTTGCGCATTTAATTTTTTAGCAGATACATCAATAGACTCAAGGTAATTTAGTAAAGTTGGCTTGGAGAGATTGCTGTTTTTAACTGTTGTTGCAAAAGACTCAAGCAGCTGTAGTGGACTTTTTATGCTCTTTGGTTCAGACTTAACACCTGATGTACTCTTTTTTACACTACTTGGTGATGTTGGTGCCTTAGCTGTTGTGCTCTTTTCAGCTTTTACTGGCTTATTTTCAGTTGATTGCACTGCTTGTGCTTGCTTGCTCTCTTTTGATTGCACTGTTTGTGCAACCTTGGAGGTCACTCTTTTTGCATCACTGTGTTGAGAATCATTTTGCTGTTTTAGTAGTGTTGATATATTAGAGTAATTTACATTCATACATGTAATATCGAGAAAATTGTTTTAATGTTTAAAATAGTTGGTATAAAGTTTGAAATTGTTAAGGTGTATAAATAAGACATAGGCAAGAGCCTATGAATTTCACTAATTAAAGTGGAGTTACGTTCTCAGCTTGAGGTCCTTTTTGACCCTCACCGATTTCGAAAGTTACGTTTTGTCCCTCAGCTAAAGAAACACGACCATGACCTGGGTTGTTTACTTGACGAAAATGTACGAATAAATCATTTCCTCCATTATCTTGTTGGATAAATCCATAACCTTTCTCTTCATTGAACCATTTTACTGTTCCATTTAATACTTCTGCCATTGTAATACCTTTTTGTATAAAAATTCACTTCATTACAAAGTGGAATCAAAATCGGGGAGTCTTTCAGTCTTGCAAAGTTTAACACTATACTTACTCAAAGATGAACTCTAGCCTCATCTTTCATCGACAGTATTATACCTATTAAAAAAAATAAAAGCAATATAAATGTATATCTTTACTATAATGTTTAAAAAATAGGAGAAATATATGTGTGATATTAACAAATTAAGCGATACTGAGCGCCAAAAGTATGTAGATGAGTTGAGGGAGTATGTTAACTCTTTTTGTGGAGTAAACTTTTTTCTCCTCCTAATAGAGAGCTTAAGAAAAAGTGAGTCTCATCCATTAACATCAGGCAAAAAAGTATTCAACTCTTCAAAAAGCTCAATAAAGTGGAATAAAGTAATCTTTAATGATAAGCTCCAACTTCTTAAAAAAATTCGTCTAGATATGAATGAAGATGGAAATTTAGTTCCAACTAAAAGTGATAAATCGTACAAAAAAGTGATGAATTTACTACGCACTTTAGCACCACTAGAAGTTGAAATAATCCCAGATAGTGAAGATAATTCAAAAAGAATTTTACTAAAAGCTTTTGATATTATTGATGAAAAAACAACAAAACTAAACCCTATGTTTGATGCAATATTCTTCTGTTCAGTAGATAGTATTAAAAAGGCTTTAAAAAGCTGATATATCTCGTTGATTAAATCTTTTTTGCAAAAAAGATGATACATGTAGTAGTGAGAATGTGATCAGAAATATCATAAGGCCTGGGAAAAAGCTTACCCACCATGCTATATCAATCACCTCTTTTCCACTACTTAAAATTGTTCCCCAACTCATTTGAGGAGCAACTATTCCTAAGCCTAAAAAACTCAATGATGACTCTGCTAAAATTGCGCCACTAACACCAAAAGTGAAACTAACTAAAAAGATTGGTGCCAATAGTGGAGCGTAATATTTCAAAACTATCCTCTTTTTACTAACATTTGCCATATCTAAAATTTTAATATATGGTTTGCTAGTAATTGAAAAGCTTTCACTTCTAATAAGTCTTGCACTGCTCATCCAACCTGTAATTGATATAATTAGTATTAAAACATAAGTAGAAGCATTTACATAACTAACAAGAGCAAGAAGTAAAAAAAGTGTAGGAAAAGTTAAGAACAGATCAACTACTACAACAAAGCTTTTATCAAAGTAGCCCCTAAAATAACCTGCGCTTGCACCATAAATAAGCCCTATAAATGAGGATATGAATGCGCTTGCAAAGCCAATAATTAGTGAAACTTTACCACCTTCTATAATACGAGCTAAGATGTCTCTACCTAATCTATCTGTACCAAATAGATGTTCAAGTGATGGAGGCAATAAGATTGAGTTGTAGTCTAATTTACTAGGATTAATGTCGTAAAATAAGGAACCAAAAAAGGATAAAAAAATAGTAGTTAATAAAATTACAATTGAGATTCGAGGCACAAACTAATTCTTTATACCTAAAAGTGTAGTCATCATCTGATCAACTGTTGTAATAACTTTTGCAGCTGCACCATAAGCTGTTTGATACTTAATAAGATTAGTCAACTCTTCATCAATACTAACGCCTGAAACAGACTCATACTCTTTTTGAGCTGCCATATAGTGAGCTGTTACGGTATCATCTGTTACTATTGCCGCATTAGTTCTTGAACCTACACCTGTCGTAATCTTGTCAAAATAGTCATAAACAGTAGTGCTTACTCTATCACCATAGCCAATTGCTTCAAAATTTACATCTTCAAACTGCATCTGAACCATTTGAAGTGCTACATCATTATTTCCATCTACATCTACAGAGTATGCTTGGATTTTTGTAGGATCATCTTTAAGTTGTGAATTTAAATCCATATCTTTTGCGCTGTTTCCATCAAAATATCTACTCATACCCAATGCACCTGCAAAATTTGTACCTGTGTTTATTCCAGTAGGTGAGTTATCTACAAGTGCAAATGTGTAGCCTTGTGACTCTTTAACACTATCCATACTTATTGCAAACTCTCCACTAGAATAGGTTGAAGTAAGATAAGAGTTAATGTCGTTTGTTGTATCATTATCACCATTATCATCAATTATAGCTGCAATTTGCTCTTTAATTGAGTTTCCAACTGTTGTTCCATCACTATTTACAAATAGATCTGTTGAGACACTTAGTGAAGTTGTCTCATTTATGTTAATATCACGAGAAGTGACCTCTTTTCCATCTATGTCATATACAACTAAAGAAAATGAACCCTTATCCACATTATAATCACCCAATACCAATGGTGTATCATCTTCTAATGTTAGCATGTTTGATTGCATTAGATTTGTTGCAGATGAAGCATAAACGTTATTGGTTGCTTCAATCATACCTTTTGAAAAAGTATCGAGTTCATTAATTACATTTTGAAGTTCACCATCGCTAGGGATACCAGTTTCAATGTCTGGTCTTCTTCCACGTATATCTAGCACTGCTCCTAGTTTACCGCCAATAATTTCATCTTCCATTGGAATTTCATTACCATTTTGAAGTTCATAATATAGTTCATGAAAATCTAACTGATTAGCACCACTAGTTATTTCAACAGGATGATATGTTGAACCATCAACTATATTAAATCCAGATATTTGTATGGTATAACTTGCTTGATTATTTTCATTTAATGATGAATTATATTGCTCTTCACCTTTAAAGCCAGAGCCATTATATAGTTGACCCTCTAAAACTGTTGCACCTGTTAATTCTGCTAATTGTAGCTCTAAATAGCCCCTTCTGTCTCTTAAATCATTTGCATGGTCAACACCATCAGACTCTACTTCTCCAATTGCCTTATTGAGTTGAGAAATCTCTTTTGCGTAGTTATTTATTTCA
>JAYEGD010000038.1:0-5081 GCA_034658915.1 Campylobacterota bacterium
CTTAGGTCAAGTAGTAGTTCTAAGTTTAACACTTATTTTCATGCTACTGTTTGCTGGAAGAAGTTTGAAATTTTTTAGCACTTTGATTGGTATGGCACTTTTGCTATTTTTGTTTTTTATTTTAACCGCGGAGCATAGAATCTTACGTATTAAGTCATGGTGGTCACTAGCTCAACAATCTGTTTTACAGATATTTCCAGAGTCTATTGCATCGCATTTAAGAGTACCAGCAAATGAAGAGCCATACCAAATTGGACACGCTTTAAATGCAGTTTCTAATGGTGGACTTTTTGGTGTTGGTTTTGGAAATGGAACATTTAAACTCGGCTTTTTAAGTGAGGTTCATACAGATTTTGTTTTAGCTGGAATTGCTGAAGAGTTTGGTTTTTTTGGTCTTTTAGTAGTTACTTTACTTTTTCTCTTTATGCTTCAAAGAATTATGAGAATTGCAAACCGTTCAACAGATACAACATACTACCTTTTCACTCTAGGTATAGGTCTAATTTTAGCATTTGCATTTTTAATTAACGCATTTGGAATTAGTGGATTAGCTCCTATTAAAGGAATATCTGTTCCATTTTTAAGCTATGGGGGCAGTGCTATTCTTGCATCTTCCATTGGTATTGGGATGGTGCTTATGGCATCAAGAAAAATAAGAGAAGAGAGAGTGGAAGGAAAGCATGAGGAGCTTAAAGATTGAATGTAGTTGTAACTGGTGGTGGAACAGGTGGGCATTTAGTCATTGCTCAAGCACTAAAAAGTGAGTTAGTAAAGCTAGGGCATAGTGCTTACTTTATTGGCTCAACAAGTGGACAAGATGCGAAGTGGTTCAAAGACGATAGTGAGTTTTGTAATAGCTATTTTTTCAATACAACTGGTGTTGTAAACAGAGGTTTTTTAGGCAAAATTAAAGCACTATTTAAAATCTTCAAAGCGACTATTAGCTCTTTAAGAGTGATAAAAAAAGAAAAAATTGACGCTGTAATAAGTGTAGGTGGATTTAGTGCAGCTCCTGCATCTTTTGCAGCAATTATCTCAAAAAAACCATTTTTCATACATGAGCAAAATGCAAGAGTTGGTAGATTAAACTCGATGTTAAAAAAGTATGCAACTACATTTTTTAGCTCTTATGATGAAAATTCGCCCATAAAAGATTACCCAATCAAAGAGCTATTTTTCAAAAACAAAAGAGTGCGAGAGCATCTACATGTAATCATATTTCTAGGTGGTTCGCAAGGAGCTTCATACATTAACAATCTTGCTCTACATGTAGCACCAATTTTGAGCGAGAAAAATATTAAAATAATTCATCAATGTGGCAATAATGATTATGATAGAGTAAAAAAAGAGTATGAAAAAATGGGTTTACATGTAGAGCTGTATGGCTTTACTTCAAACATTGCTAATCTTATTGCTAAGAGTGACTTTGCGGTGAGTCGTGCGGGGGCTAGCACTCTTTGGGAGTTATGTGCAAGTGGCGTTCCGTCTCTTTTTATTCCATACCCATACGCTGCTGCAAACCATCAGTTTCATAACGCGCACTTTATTGCAGATAAAGAGCTGGGCTATGTGATGACTCAAGATGAAGATATAGAGAGTTTTTTACCAACTATTTTAGATGAAGATTTGGCACAAAAATCAAAAGAGCTGATGAGACTTTGCAAACAAGATGGCTCAAAAAATATTATACTACATGTAGAAAGCGAGATAAAAGATGATTCATGAAATGGCAGCGTGGCTAGTAGAGAGAATTTTTGAATATGGATATTTTGGAATATTTGCGCTAATGGCAATAGAGAGTTCATTCATCCCTTTTCCTAGTGAAATTGTTCTAATTCCAGCAGGATACTTAGCATCAAAAGCACAAATGAGTGCAAGTTTAATTCTTCTTAGCTCAATTGCAGGTTCACTAGTTGGATCACTTGTAAACTACTATTTAGCCTACTTTGTGGGAAGAAAGTTTTTACTTCGTTATGGTAGATATATTCTAATAAATAAAGAGACCTTAACAAAGATGGAGAGATTTTTTCAAGCTCATGGAGCAATCTCTACATTTAGTGGACGACTAATTCCTGGAATTAGACAGCTAATATCAATTCCAGCTGGTTTAGCAAAAATGGATATTAAAATATTTCTTTTTTACACCTCTTTAGGAGCTGCAATTTGGAGTCTGATTTTAATTGCTTTTGGCTACTTAATTGGAGAAAATGAGGCACTTATAAAAGAGTATTTACCTCAAATAACAGCTATTACACTCATGTCAATAGCTGTAATTATTATCATCTATATCTATAGACACAAAAAAATAAACAACACTTAGATTATATACATGTACAACTCACAGCTTTTTGGGTCTAACCAGATGTCTTGAACTGTTCTGTTTTGTAGTTTTGAACTACTTGTATGTGTAGCTTCAGAACTCAAAACTGATGCGCTCTCATCATGTTTTATCAGTTGCATTAACTCTCTTTTAGAGTCTGTTTTTAGTCTCTCTTTTTTTACTAAATTCATTTTTGCCAACATTAATGCTACTCTTTTTTGATGAATAAAACCTCTAGTTGTTTTTGGTGCAATTCCAATTGAGCCACCTTTTGGAGCATAAAACCAAATTGGTCTATCTTTGTACATGTAAGCTGAAGTGTGAATATCTAAAAGAGTCTTTTTATCATAGCAAGATGAGCTTAATAGTTTTGAGTTTTCAAATTTTTTTAAATTTTTACGCTCTACATGTAGAGGATTATCTGCAAAGCCTACTAATAGGTACAGCTCACCATTTTCATTAATGTATGCATCATACTGTTCAATATCACTTAGTGCAACTCTGCTAAATGCTTCAATATCTTTTACATGTAGTGTAGAGATGTCTGTATTGTAGAGTGAAATGTTTAAGCTCTCTTTTGAAGAGATAGAGGATTTAATTTTATGTGCTAATTGAGATGAGGCATCATGCCATGCGCTTTGTCTTTGCATGTATGAGCCTTGAGCGCTACGTTTAGAGAAACCTACTGCAAAGCTATTTTGAAAGAAGTTCTCATTTTCAACCCAATATGGCTTTAGATTTTCGCTATTTTTTGTAGATGGCTGAGCGCATCCAACAAAAAATAGAAGTGTAAATAGAGTTACTATGTAGTGCATTACTCAAGAATTCTAGGAAGAGTTATACCCTCTTGACCTTGATATTTCCCTTTTTTATCTTTGTATGATGTTTCACACTCCTCATCGCCTTGTAAAAATAGAACCTGAGCAATTCCCTCATTAGCGTAAATCTTTGCAGGAAGTGGAGTTGTATTTGAGATTTCTATTGTAATGTGTCCCTCAAAATCTGGTTCAAATGGGGTTACATTAACAATTATTCCACAACGTGCATAAGTACTTTTTCCAAGACAGATTGCCAAAACATCACGAGGTATTTTAAAGTACTCTACGGTTCTAGCAAGTGCAAAAGAGTTTGGTGGAACAATGCAAATATCGCCTTTAAAATCTACAACGCTCTCATCATCAAAGTGCTTTGGGTCAACTACTGTTGAGTTAAGATTAGTGAAAATTTTAAACTCATCACTTACTCTAATATCATAACCATAACTACTCAAACCGTAACTTACAACACCACGACCAACTTGGTCATCACAAAATGGTGTAATCATTGCATTTTCTATCGATTTTTCACGTATCCACTTGTCAGATTTTAAACCCATATATTTACCCTTAAACTTTTTTTTTTAATATTTGTGATATTATAGCGTATTAACTTCTAAGGAAAAAAATATGAATATTCAGCAAATAAAAGAGTTAATGGGTGAATTTGATTCTAGCTCATTGTCAAAAATTACAATAAACCAAAAAGATTTTGAATTAAAGATGGAAAAAGCTACTTTAAATACAGCAGTTGTAGCACCAACACCAGTTGCTAGCACACCAGTTCAAGTGCAAGCGGCTCTATCTTCTGAGACTCCAACTGCTGCACCTAAAGCTCCAACTAAGAGTGGTGATCAAATTTTATCTCCTATGGTTGGAACTTTTTATGCATCACCATCTCCTGATTCTGCACCATTTGTAAAAGTTGGAGACACAGTTAAGCAGGGTCAAGCACTAGCAGTTTTAGAAGCTATGAAGATTATGAATGAACTAGAAGCCGATTTTGATTGTAAAATTGTAGAAATTTTAGTAAAAGACTCTCAAGCAGTTGAGTATGATATGCCACTATTTATAGTAGAGAAAATCTAGTAATGGCTGAAATAAGACGTATTTTAGTCGCTAATCGTGGAGAGATTGCTCTTCGTGCTATTAGAACTATTAAAGAGATGGGAAAAGAGGCTGTTGCTGTTTACTCTAAAGCTGATAAAGATGCAGCGTATTTAAGATTAGCAGACGCAGCAATTTGCATAGGTGATGCTCCTAGTAGTGATAGCTACTTAAATATTCCACGTATTATCTCAGCTGCAGAAATTAGTGATTGCGATGCAATTTTTCCAGGTTATGGTTTTTTGAGTGAAAACCAAAGTTTTGTAGAAATTTGTAAGCATCACAACATTAAGTTCATTGGACCAACTCCAGAAGTTATGGTTATGATGAGCGATAAGTCAAAAGCTAAAGATGTAATGATAGCAGCTGGTGTTCCAGTAGTACCAGGTAGTGATGGTGCAATTAAAGACATTAAAGATGCGGCCTCTCGTGCAAAAGAGATTGGCTATCCTGTCATCTTAAAAGCTGCTCAAGGTGGTGGTGGACGCGGAATGCGTGTCGTTGAAGAAGAAGAGTACTTAGAAAATGCTTTTTTAGCAGCTGAATCAGAAGCAATTACTGCATTTGGCGATGGGACTATTTACATGGAGAAATTCATTAAAAATCCTCGTCATATTGAAGTTCAAGTTGTAGCAGATGCTCATGGAAATGTACTTCATATAGGAGAGCGTGACTGCTCTATGCAAAGACGTCACCAAAAACTAATAGAGGAGTCACCTGCAATAATTCTAACTGAAGAAGCGAGGCTAAGACTCCACGCTTCAGCAGTTGCTGCAACTAAGTACATTAAGTATGAGGGTGCTGGAACTTTTGAATTTTTACTAGATGCCAACTTAGAT
>JAYEGD010000039.1:0-18671 GCA_034658915.1 Campylobacterota bacterium
CTCAAGTCAGCAGGGTTAATTTGGTTTATATCTATTCCATCAATTAAAATTGTTCCACTTGATGGCTCATAGAGTCTTAAAATAAGTTTCTCTATAGTACTCTTTCCTGAGCCAATGCGACCAATAATAGCTACTTTTTCTGATGCATCTATTTTAAAAGAGACATTATCTAAGGCTAAAACCTCACTTTGAGGGTAGGAGAAACTAACGTTTTTAAACTCTATTTTGCCTTTAAAGTCGGGTCTTTGTACAAACTTTGATGAACTCTCTTTTTCATTTGGGAGATTTAAAATATCATCAATTATTTTATATGAAGCTTTTGCATCTTCATAAGTAGTAATAAGTGCTGTTGCTTGTCCTAAAGGTGCAATAACACGAGATGTTAAGATAACAACAGCTATTAATCCACCCATTGTTAATTCAAAATCTTTTATTAAAAATACGCCATAAGCAACAACTAAAACAGTATTAATTTGAATAAAAAAGCCTGTAACTATTGGTATTAGCGAACTTAATACTTTAGACTTTAGACCTATTTGTGCAGATTTTCCAGATGCTTCTTCCCATGAGTATTGCATATGTGAAGACATACCAAGTGTTTTAATTGTCTCAATATTTTGTAAAGACTCAACTAAAACAGAGCTTTTTTGAGCTGACACTACATGTAGTTGTTCAACATATTTTTGAATAGGCTTAATCATAAAAAATGCGAATGTTAAAAGAATAAATGCAGTTACAATAGGGACTAAAACAATGCTTCCACCAATGTAGAAAATAACAGCTAAGAAGAGTATGGCAAAAGGCATATCAATAAGTGTCGTTAGTGTCGCATTAGTTAAAAATGAGCGAAGCGAATCAAAACTTTTTAAATTATTTGAAAAAGAGCCAACAGATTGTGGAAAAGCGCTCATTTTAATGTTCATCACTTTTTCAAAGAGTATAGATGAGATTATTACATCACTTTTTTTAGCAGCAACTTCTAAAAAGTTAGACCTTATATACTTTGAAAAGGTATCTATTGTGTAAACTGCAACCACACCAATTAAAAACACATACAGTGTCTCTGTGGAGTTATTTGGTATGACTCTATCATACACGCTCATGGTAAAAAGTGGTGTTGCTAGTATAAATAAATTTATTAAAATTGATGCAAGTATAACATCAAGATATATGCTTTTAGAGAGCCTTATGCTGTCCCAAAACCAGTGGCTTATGTCAAGGTTTAGAACTTTTGAGTTTTTATCTTCAAATTTAAACTCTTTTTTTAGCATAAAAGCAAAACCTAAATACTCTTTGTTTAAGTCTTCAACTTTTATCTTTTTCTCTAAGATGTCATTATCATCAAGTGTTATCACTTTTGCTTGTTTGAAATCTTCACTAAATGAGTCAAGGATAACACTTTTTTTATTTGAAAGTACAATTATAAGAGGAAGTTGTAGTACAGAAATATCTTCAAGTCTTGTTTTAATAAGTTTAGATTTCAACTTTGCATTAGCAGCAGCTCTAGAAAATAGTGACTTAGACTCTTTAAGCGAAAAGAGCTCAATATCACTACTGCCGAGTTTAACAGGCAATCCAGAAATTAAAGCTTCTGGAGTGTAGTGTTTGTGGTAAACCTTTGTGTAAAGACTTAATGAGTCTATAAGAGTATTATTATTCATTTTTACTCTGGCATATCATCTAAACTCATCTCCTCTTCCACCACTTCAACCTTCTGAACTTTTTCAACCTTTTTTGGTATTACTTTTTTGGCTTTTAAGTACATAATAACAGCTGCTCTGTTGTTTAGAGTGCTATTGGTTGATATTGGGTATAGATTTGAATTTGGGACACTCTTTATTAGTTTGTCATTAACTCCTAAGTTAATCAGCTCATCTTTAACATATTTTGCAATATCTTTTGAGTTTTGTTCTGCCTCTTTTTTAGAGCTTTGAGTATTTGAGTGTGATTGAATAACAATTTTTTCTACTTTTGAACCACTCTCCTTTATCTTGTTGGCAATTTCATTTAATTGTGATTTTGAGCTTGTCATCTTGTTTTTTGAGTTAAAAAGAAGTGCGTCAAAATGCTCTATTTTTGAAAATCTATTTGAAATATCTGCACACCCATTATCTAAAATATTCTCAAGAGATGATGATGCAGGACACATATCTTTATCTATCGATACTTTGTCATTATCACTATCATAAGAGATAGGTAATACATCATCGTTATCTTCTGCATCAACTCCAACTAAGCCAACTTTTTGCATGTAGTCGTAGTCATTATCTACAATAGCATTTACTAATAGACCCATAGAGTCAAGTATTCTGTATTTTGCAAAAAGGTAGTTGTATCTTGCTCTTATAATCTCAGATTTAGAGTTTATAAAATCATTTTGTGCAGATAGTAAATCAAGCAAAGAGCGTCTTCCTAATGAGTACTCCTCTTCATAAAGTTCAAGTGTCTCTTTTGAAAAGCTTTTATACTCTCTTAAGTGTTGAAGCTGTTTTTCTATCATAATATGTGCAGACCATGAAAGCTCAAGTCCCTCAATTACTTGTCTTTGAAGCTCATTTTTAGTCTGAACTTCACGATTTATTGCACTAATTGATTGCGTTACTGCATCTTTATCTGCTCCACCTCTGTATAGATTGTAGCTCAACACTACACCTGCACGGAACCTATTTCTTTCATTCTCTATACCGTATGTGTTTTTATCTAAATTTTGTTGAGCCATCAGATCTATTTTTGGAAAATAGCTCTTTTTTTTCTGTTTTTGAAGATACTTAGCAGCTTTAATATTGTAGTTACTTACCAAAATAGATGGGTTATGAAGCATTGAGTATTGCGTCGCTTCATTAAGTGTAATTGGTAGTTTTGTATCGAAAAAAGGATCCTCAAGTGTGTCAATATTAACACGCTTACCTAAAAGCTTTTTAAAGCTAAACGTTGCATCCATTGTATTGTTTTGTTGTACTACTAAGTTTGAGCGAGCAAGTGATAGAGACGACTCAATCTTTCTCACTTCTGAGCGTGTTGTTAAGCCTGAATTATATAAATCGTTTACTTTTGAAAAAATCTGCTCATTAATTGCAACATTCTCTTTTGCTGTTTTTAAAAGTTCTCTCTGTTCTAAAAGTGAGATGTATGTCTTAGTCACATCAAAAGCTGTATCGTTAGCTTTTTCTACAAAGTTATATGCAGCAGCTAAAATTCTTGCTTTTTGATAATCTACTTTATGCCAAGTTCCAAAACCATCAAAAATATTTAACATAAATGTTAATGAGTTCTCATAATATGGTAGAGTTGTCATATCATTAAAGTTATTGTTCTCATTTGATGTTCTCTCGCTACCAATACTAGATAACAAATCAAGCGTTGGAAGATACTCTGATTTTGCGATAGATAAATCTTTAGCAGTCTCTTTATAGTTTGATAGCCTCTCTAAAATAACAGGATTGCTCTGAAGAGTTGACTCTACACTCTGTTTTAGTGTTGTTGCACTAAGTAAAGCTACACTTACTAGTGATAGGGCAATAGTTCTAATCATTTAACATCTCCATTTTAGAAAATTTAGCTTCAATACGGCGATTTTTCGCTCTACCATCTTCACTCTCATTAGTAGCTATTGGGTCTGCTTCACCTTTTCCTATGCTCTCAAGTCTGTCAGAACTTACACCATATTGAATTAGCGCATTACTAACTGCTTCAGCTCTTTGTTGAGAGAGTTTCATATTGTACTCATCATCTCCAATACTTGATGTATAACCAACTATTTCTACACTATAGACATCATTCTCTTTTAAAAAGTTTGCAAACTCCTCTATTATTGCAAAAGAGTCCTCTTCTATTATGTATGAGTTATTTTCAAAATTTATTAATAGATCCGTTATATTTGTACACTCACTGCCTGTGATTTTTCCATCAACAATTGTACACTCTTGAGTTTTTGTAAGTGTTGCTTGAGAAGTTTGAGCTATTTTTTCAATCTCTTGTTTTACAACTTCACAACCATTAGCATCAATGCTAACACCACTTTTTGTATCTAAACATTTGTCAATGTTGTCACTAACACCATCTGCATCTCTGTCTTTAATAACTCTATATTGTGATATTTGCATATCACTTCCAACATTAAATGAAACCTTATCGCATCCTTGTACTAAGTAGCTGTTAGTACAATCTGCTGCACTAAGAGATAAGCTAATAAATGTGATATAGCTTAGACTCACTTTAAACATATATTATTTCCTTTAGTTATAATTTCGTAATGCTATCGAAAATTTATAAAAGTCTCATAAATATTTCAAAAAATGAAGTATAGAGTTAATAGGGAAGATTCGAGATTTTTTATCAAAAATATAAGTTTTAGCGCTTAGTAGGTAAATTAATTGTAACTAAACCAATAACTATACATGTAAGAGCGACTACTATGTTGGTAGTAAACTTTTCATTTAAAACGAAAATTCCTAAAAATGTGCCAAACAGTGGAACAACGTAGTTGCTCAAAGAGGTAAAAGTAGGACCAGCAAGACGAACTAAATAGATGTATAAAACATAAACAAAACCTGAAGCAAAAACTCCTAAAGTGGCTAAATATAGCCAATGAGAAGCGTCATATGGTATTGGTTTTGTGTCAAAAACCACCCAATAAATCATAAATGGAATAGAGTAGATAAACAAGATAAAACGAGAGGTATGAAGTGCTGAAATAGAGTGTGGAATTTTATCTAGTAGCAAAAAAGATATTGAAAATGTGATAGAGGCTAAAAAGACTGCTCCATAAGCTAAAATAGTTCCACTAAAAGTTACTACATGTGGAAGCAGAAGTACAATTAAACCACTAAATGCAATAGCCATACCAACTACTTCATTAATGGTTATTTTATGAGTTTTACTAACATAGGTGTGAAGTAAAATTGTAAAAATAGGAATAGAGCCAATAATCATCGAAGTTACTGAGGAGTCAATATGCATTTGTGCATAAGAGATGAGTAAAAAAGGTGCAGCAGCTTCCGTTAAACCAACGGCAACAAGCAGACCAAAGAGCTTTAGTGTTAGTCCAAGCCCTTTTTTACGTTCACTAGGAATTAATAAAATAAGCAAACTTAGCGTTAAAAAGCCAAAAAACATACGCCATGATGTTAATCCCATAGGTGAGAAGCCCTCTAAAATCAACTCATTTAAAACAAATTGAGAACCCCAAATAAGTCCAATAACAGTTAGTAAAATGTACTTCATATTAGCACTATTGCGTTGGTGTATTTAATATACTAAAACCACTATACACAAGGTAAGCACTAGCAACAATAAGAGCTAAAATAGTGCCAAGCTTTTTTAGCTTTTCACCTCTGCTCATTAGTTTAACACCTGCTCTATAGAGTATCTTAAATCATCATCTAAGTTATCCATAGAGCTTAACATCCATCTTAAATAACCACTATCTTCGATGGCTACATCTTCTATTTTTTTGCCTTTATGCTTACCAAACTTGAAGCTCTTAACTAGAACTGGTGTAGAAGTTAATTCTACCATTTTAGCAATTGGATTAGCAGATGGAAATTTCTCTTGAATCTCTTTTCTCAAAACACTCAAAAATAGTTTTAGAGTTAAAACATCACCTATTGCATCGTGAGCTTTAATGACTACACCTAACTTTTGAGCCTCTGCTTCTTCATCTTTGTAAAGCCCCAGTTTATACCTAAAGTACTGCAATCTATGGTATGGCTCTTCATCGAAAATATGTTTAGCACATCTTAAAGTGTCAATGCTTTGCATCTGTAAAACAAAACCCTCTCGCTCTAACATCTTCAAATCAAAAGGTAAGTTGTGAGCTATGAGGTAGTTGTCTGGAGTGTTTAGTTCCAGTAGTGTTTTGTAAGCATCACACTCTTTACATGTAGGCTTACCCTCTATCATTTCTGGAGTAATGTTGTGAACCTCCATAGCACCTAAGCTAATAGGAACTTCACTAGAGCAAAACTCATTGTATGGCGTAACACTTTTTGCATCTAAAACCATATATCCTAATTGAATAATCCTATCATTCTCGTCAGTTCCTGTTGTCTCTGTGTCTAAAATTATATATTTTGCCATCTCAATCTCAATTTCACTATTTTTTGTGTATTATAGCGAAAAGAATAAGTGGTATATTATGTTTAAACTAGATGATTCAAAAAATAACTACAAAAATGTCTCACACGCATTTTTTCTCTCACTTGCCATTACAATAGCTGAACCATCTACAGTTCTACCTCTGATGGTGGCACACTTTAGCGATAGCGTCATAATGGTTGGACTTTTTGTCTCACTTTTAAGAGGTGGCTCGATTATTATTCAGCTCTACGCCGCATTTCATGCTCAAGAGTACAAAAGAGTTCTACCATACATTAAAAAGGTCTTCTTTTTTAGATGGATTGCATGGTTCTCTATTGGATTAAGTATCTATTTCATTGGCGATACTAACAAGAATTTAACACTCTTTTTCATTGGAAGTGGTCTCTTTTTCTTCTCATTTACAGCAGGTTTTGGAGCCATCTATTTCAAAGAGATACAAGCTAAACTATTCTCTAAAAAATATCGTGGTAAAACCATGGCTAATAGAAACATTGCAGGTTCTATTGCGTCCATAATTAGTGGTGGTGTTACGGGGTATGTTTTAGCCACTTTTGATGCACCTCTAAATTATGCCTACTTGTTTATGGTTAGTAGTATGCTTATGCTAATTGGTTTTGTATCATTTGTCTCTATTGAAGAGCCATCAAAGAAGAATGTTTCAGTTAAAGAGAAAAACTTTAAACTTTTTATTAAAAATGCAATAAAACTACTAAAACAAGATAGACGACTACAAGCTCAAATAGTGGCAATTTTTCTTAGTTTTAGCTACTACTTGTCGATGCCATTTGTTATTTTAAATGCAAATAGCTCATTTCATTTAACAGGGTGGATGCTAGGTGGATTTATTATGGTTCAGATGGTAGGAAGCATAGTTGGAAGCACTTTTTTATGGAGAAAAATAAGCAATTATGAAAAAATGCTCTCTTTAAGTTTTGCATTTTTAATTTTAGCATTTGTTGTCGCGCTCTTTGCAAATAACATCTACATGTACGCTATTATATTTTTACTTTTTGGTGTAGGAATTGATGGCTTAAACATAAGTGGAATGAACCTAGTAATAGAGATAGCCCCAGAGGAGAAACGCCCAATATACACAGCAGTTCAAACTAACATCACCTCAATTGGACTCTTTTTCCCAATTTTAGGAGGAGTGCTTTTAAGCTATTTTAACAGCTATGAGTTTATTTACGCAATTACTATTGCACTTCTAGCTGTTGGATTTTTTCTTAGTTTAAGATTGAAGTCTATTTAGGAGTTGTTTTTCGCTCTCGAAAACAAGATTTGTTTTATATTTCGTTGGATTTACCTAAAACTGAAGATTCACTCTCAGGGATTTAATTTTAATTTTAACCAAATGATCTTGTTTTTGATATAATAATGAAATTCAATTCAAAGGTTTTGGCTTGCCTGTTATATCTTATTTTTTTGGTATCACTATTAGAATGTACCATGACGACCATCCACCAGCACATATACATGTTGAGTATCAAGGGTATGTTGCATTTATGAATATTGATAATGGTAAAATCGAAAAAGGAAACTTACCGCCTAAAGCTTCTAAAATTGTTCGTGAGTGGATTCTAACTCATAAAGATGAATTAAAAAAAGATTGGGAACTAGCACAAAACTTTGAGCCATTAGAAAAAATACAAGGAGCAGATAATGATTAATTTAGTAAAAGTAACATATGTAAATGAATATAATTTAGAGTTATCATTTTCAGATAATAGCCATGGGATTATTGATTTCTCATACTTATTAAATAAAAATTCAATATTAACAAATCAATTAAAAGATATTCAATACTTTAAAAATAATTTTATAGATTTTGGAGCATTATGTTGGAAAAATGGATTAGAGTTTAGCGCTGAATCTTTAAATAGAAAATTAATTGAGTCCAATAAACTTTCTATTGAGAGTGAAGTTGCATAATAAAGCATTCACCCCTGTGAATGAATCTCATAATTGAAAGGATAGAAAATGAATATGAAATCATCTACAATAATTTCACTAGGATTGGTACTAGGTTTAACACTTTTAGGCTATTTGCTTGGTGGAAGCATCATTAAGTACAAAGAGTTAGATAGAACTGTAACTGTAAAAGGTTTAGCACAAAAAGAGGTTAAAGCAGACACTGTAATTTGGCCTATCAAGTACATTGTTGCGTCAAATGATATTGATATAATGTACAAAAAACTAGAAAAAGATACAAAAATGTTAAATAAGTTTTTGCTTGATTATGGGTTCTCTAAAAATGAAATCACAATATCTGCTCCTAAAATTATCGATAAATTTACAAGAGATTATGGCAATCAAGATAAAATAAAGTTTAGATATAGCGGTACACAAGTGATGACACTATATACAAGCAGTGTAGATAAAGCAAGAGATGCAATGCGTGAGATAAGCAACTACGGTAAAAAAGGTGTAATATTCTCTTCTAATAATTATTCAAGCAATGTAGAGTACATCTACACAAAGCTAAACGACATTAAGCCACAAATGATAGACAATGCAACTCAAAATGCTCGTCAAGTAGCTAAAAAATTTGCGGTTGAATCTAGCAGTAAACTTGGTAAAATCAAAAATGCAAGACAGGGTCAATTTAGTATTTCTCAAAGAGACAAGAACACACCATTTATTAAAAAAGTGAGAATTGTATCGACTATTGAGTACTATTTGGTAGATTAACTCTAAATAAAGTCTAATTTCATTAATATCTTAATATCTTAAAAATATAGGTGTTAAAATGTTAAAAAATGCTCTTATGGTTTCATCTACACTTGCGCTTTTAAATGCAGGTGTAATTGAGACAGAACCCTCATCTTCATCACTAATAGTATATAACTCAAATATTGCACTAGTGCATGAAAAAAATAGTCTTAAGCTTAACTCTGATGATAGCTCTATTATCTATCCAAATGTTGCTACATCTATTATTAACGAGTCTGTAAATGTCAAACTTCCTAGTGGGATTAAACTTCTTTCTCAACAATATAGATACGATAAAATCTCTTACAATAAAATGCTAGAAGCCAACATAGGAAAGAGAGTTTTTTATAAGTCAGATGGAAAGTACCTTAGTGCTAAACTTCTTGCATCATCTCCAGAACTAATTCAACTAGAGAGTGGAAAAATAATAACTTTACCAAAAGATGAAACCATATCTTTTGACAATATTCCAACTAATTTAATTCTATCTCCATCACTTGTTTGGAATGTTAAAACGAATGACAATATTGACTCAAACATTGAGCTAGACTACCTCATCAATAATATTACTTGGAGTAGCAACTATATTTTAAATCTTGATGATAGTAGCGCAAGTTTAAGAGGGTGGATTACTATTGATAATCGCTCATCTAAGCAGTTTAAAAACATTAAATTAAGCGTAATAGCAGGTGAGCTAAACAGAGTTAGAGAAGCTGCTCCAACCTACAGAAATTACAAAGCAGTAATGATGGCAGACTCTGCTGTGGCTCAACATGCAGTTGAGGGTTACCACATGTATGAAGTGCCATTTAAAACTACACTTTTAGCAAATGAAAAAACACAAATTCAAAACATAGATTTAAAAGATTTCAAAGTAACAAGAGAGTACAAAGCATCCCTTGCTAGTCCACTTGTAGTCAATAAAAAAACAACTCATGATGTATCACAATATGTCACAACACAAGAGTTGAGTCTGCCAATACCAGCAGGTGTCATTAGGGCTTACTCATCTTACAAAGATGAAGCAGTTTTTTTAGGAGAAAATAGAGTAAAACATACTCCTAAAAACGAGAAGCTATCTTTGAAGTTAGGAAACAATTTTGATTTAAAAGTTGATGAAAACTTAGTTGAACTTTATGATGAAAATAACTACAAACATGTGAGCATAGAGTATATTGTAAAAAATAGTTCAGACTCAAACAAAAGTGTAGAGTTGCAAATCCCTTTTGTTACAAATAAGTTCAATAGTGTAACTTCAAAAGAGAGTGTAGTCATTAAAAATGGCGGAATTGTAACATTTAATGTTGAAGTAGGTTCAAACTCTAGTAAAGATTTCATTGTAAACTACCGAGCAAAGATAAAAAAGTAACTTTTTTGTTATAATGTCGCTATCTAGGTAATGCGACTAATCGTATATCGGGGGTTCTACATATACACTTAGTGGACTTCGTAGTGAGCCTTGTGTGTAGCAATCTTGTTTGAAGTGAATAAAAGCTTAGAGATAGCTCCTAAAAGGTTCCTCGCTTCACTTTTTTTACGCTTTGAGAACCAAAGCACAATGCGAAACGCTTACCTGGGTCATAATGCTCTGCCTACAGCTTTTTAAGAAGTTATGGGATAATCAAATAGTAGCATTAGATAAAGAGCGAATAAAATAAGATGAATTGTACCTTGTATTACATTGCTTCTTCCACTACTCATATTCACAATGCTAACCAATATTGTCACTAAAAGCATTATTGCATCAACTCCATTTAATCCTAAAATAACAGCTTTTGAAGTAATTAACCCAATAATTAAAACAGTTGGAACAGTAAGCGCAATAGTCGCTAGTGCTGAACCTAAACAGATATTAATAGAGCGTTGAATTTGATTTTGCAGTGCAGCTCTAATAGCAGCTAGACCCTCTGGAGCTAGAACTAAAATAGCAACAATAAGACCTCCAAGAGCCACAGGTAGGTGTGCTACTGAGATTCCATGGTTAATAATAATAGCTAGTTTTTTTGACAAAATAACAATTGGAATCATGTAAGCAAGAAGCATTAGTGAGTGGTATGAAGTTGAATAGAGTGACTCTCCGTGATGGTCACTCTCTTTTATATTATCATCATGAATTGGTGACATAAAAAAATCTTTATGACGAAGTGACTGCATCATCAAAAACAAGAAATAGAGTCCTAGTGTAATAATAATAATAAAGATAGTTTGAGGTGGTGAGAATGTTCCAGCCTCTGTTGCAACTGTATAGTTTGGTAAAATCATACTTATTATAACAAGCGTTATAATGATTGAAAGATAGGTATTTGCCCCTTGAAGATTAAATGTTTGCTGAATAAACTTTATTCCGCCAATTAGCAAAGAGAGTCCTATTATTCCATTTAATACAATCATAATAACAGAGAACATCATATCCCTTCCAAGAGTTGGGTTGTATTCGCCTGTCAACATTACAGCAACAATTGCAATAACTTCAATACAGATTACAGATAGCGTTAAAATAAGTGTGCCATAAGGCTCTCCTAGTTTAATTGCTAACATATCTGCATGTTTTACAACTCCAAATGACGATATAAGCATAGCACCAAAAATAATAACAAACTGCGAACTAATAAATAGAGTGTTAGATAAATCTGAAAGCCAACTATGCCCAAAGATAAGGTATGCAATAGCAACTATAATAGTTATAAAAAGAGATTTTTCTTCATAAATTCTTTTCATTACATGTACTCCTTATAGCATCTTATATTTCACAGGGGTATCAGGACATGGCTCAATACCGCACTCTAAAAATGCCCCCACACTATTTGCTAATGCTAAAACAATAAAAAGAGCAAAAACTGCTTTTTCTATTTTGTTTAAAACAACACTCTCATCACTCAAACTCTCGCTCCATTTCATTAGTGCCATAAAAAGTGCAATACCCAATATAGATGCTAAAAATACAACTAATGCCCATGTGTAGAGATGTAGTCCTAAAACTGGATCACCAAAACCTGTCACTCCATCTGCTTGTGGAACAATATGTAGTAAAATTTGTCTTGTTGATACAGCAGCACCTATAAGTGCAGAGACAATAGAAATTCCATAATGTAGTGGGCGAATACCATATTTTAGGTTCATTAAAAGTCCAACTGCAACACCTAACATTCCAACTCTTTGTAACAAGCACAAAGGACATGGCAACTCATTCATAACAACCTGAATTCCAAAAGCACCAATAAGTGGTGCGCTTAGTAGCAATAGAGCTACAATGTGAAATTTTCTAACCAATTCATTTGATAACATTCAAGCTCCTTATAAATTTATATCTAAAGTTTCAGTTGCATGGTATGAGAACCAGTACATGTAAAGCAGCATTGTGACAACAAATGAAGATATTGCAACTCTCTTAAAGTTGAAAAAAGTAGCAACAAATGCAACCAACAGTAAAGTAAATAGTAGTGAGTCCATTATTTTTCCTTTTATTAAAACCTAATTATCTCTCGAAAACATAGTTTTCGTAGCTTTAGGGGGTTGTAGGGACACTTGTGTCCCTGCCACTAAAATGGACGCGTTCATTTTAGTGCTTAACAGAACTTATAGCATGAAGTTCAGAGTGTATATTTTTGTTTATATGTAATCTACTTAGAGCGAAAAATGCAACTGCTGATATAGTGGCTGCAAGAAGCGTGAACTCTAGTTGAGATAGCATATTTTGATTATTTGGAGAGATATATGTTAAGCCTATTAGTGATGCTAAGTATGCATATATTAAAGATGACTTGATAAATCCATTTTTATAATCTTTTAGGCTTGATGAGCTTACAACAATAAACACAAGTTGAAATACCCCTAGAATAATTATCATGTCAAGTGCTACTTTAAATGTTGCCATAGTAAATAAGTAACTAAAAAATATGAACAGAAATAGAGAAATTGTGCGTCCAAATGTCATCTTGAAAAAGTACATCTCTTCTCTTATTTCACGTCTGAAAACAACAAGTGCAACTGGTGCGCTAAGGTATGATATGATGTGTAAAAGTCCCAGTATTTGAGCTAACTCTGTCCAACTTTTAAATACAAGCAAAAAGAGTATTGCAAGTCCAACATTTAAGATTAATGAGCGTCTTGAGACTCTAATTACAGGGTCAACATGGTCAAAGAATTTTGGCATCTGTCTATTTCTAGCCATCGCTGTAAACATTCTAGTAGAAGCTCCTACAAATGTAATTGCAGTTCCCGTAGGTGACACAATTGCATCAGAATACAAAATCAGCGTCATAAAGTTTAAACCAACTAACGCAGTCAACTGAACCATAGGTGCAGTAAAATCGAGATGTTGCCAACCATTTTTAAGCATATCAGCAGGAAGTGCACCTATGAATGATGTCTGCAATAACATGTAAATAATAAGGCTAAATGCAATAGAGATACCAATAGAGAGTGGAATATTTCTATGTGGATTTTCTATCTCACTACTAAATGAGATAATAGTTTGAAAACCATTAAAAGCAACAACAATACCAGCTGCTAAAACTGCTGTTAAAACAGAGTCAACGCCATTAGCAAAAAACCCACCATGAGCAACAAAGTTTGATGGCGTGTATGCTGAATAAATCACTAAAATAGCAGTCATTAATGGAACAACAAGTTTAAAAACAACTATGACATTATTAGCTTTTGTTAAAAGTGAAGCTCCCCAAAAGTTTAAAATACTGTAAAATAGAATTAGTACAACTGCAATCATTTGTCCATAAATGGTGAGTGCTTCATTGAGAAAAAAGATTTTATCATATTGTGGGAATATCTCTATTAGGTACTCAATACTAGCGCTTGCTTCTAGTGCAATAACAGCAACAATACCAAGCCAATTTGCAAGTGCAAAAGGAAATCCGTAAAACATATTGTGTGAAAGCGTTGGAACAATCGCAGAGAGTCCACGTCTAGGGTATAAACCTGCAATTTCAGAAAAAACCATTCCAAGTAAAAAGACGATTGCTGCTCCAATAACCCAAGCAACAAGTGAGCCACCACCAGCAATTTTTGCTGCAACATAAGGTGCAAAGAGCCAACCACTTCCTATCATAGAAGATATTCCTATGAATGTAGCTGAGAGTAACCCTATTTTTCCATATTTTGGTTTTACATGCATTATTGCACCTTTGTTAATTTTTAATGATTATATCTAAATACTCTCTTTAATTCTCACAAAAACAGGAAATCTAGGATTACCTTTAGATGTTAATCCATAATATTTAAAAGTTATAAATGAGCCAATTTTTGGAGGAATTGCACGTAAGTTATCGCTTAATCCACTTCCTATATTTATGATTTGTAAATTTTTCATTCTACAAGATATTGAGCCTACCATTCCCTCATATTTGCCACGACCTCTATTGTAGCCAACTACTTCACACTCATCATCAACGTAGCTTTTAACTTTTAAAGCACTCTTTTTTCTTCCCACATAATATGGTAGTGAGCCATCTCTTACAACAACTCCCTCAGCACCACTTTTTTGAACTTGAACTAAAAATTCATCTAACTCTTTAGTTGATTTTATTTGATGTTGTGGGATTACTCTAATGAAGCTATTTTGATGATTTTCAATATATTTTTCTATTACATGTAGTCTAGTCGTCAAGTTCCCCTCGAGTGATGGAACTTCAAAAATATTATAAGTTAAATTTTTCCAACCATCATGTGGACTCTTTTTGTTTACAATAGAGACAATAGTAGAAAAATCCTCTCTTTTGCTCCACAGTTCGCCATCTAACTCAAATGGTGGGAAATCTTCTGTAAAAAACTTTGGTGCATTGAGTGTTTTTCCTGAGCGTGAAATAAGCCTCTTTCCATTCCAATAAGCTCTAATTCCATCTAATTTTTCACTAACAAACCATGATGTAACGTTTACATCTTTAGTGTAGTTCTTTAGTAACACAAGCTCTGGCTTTTGAGCATAGAGATTTAGTAGAAGTGTATATATAAGAAGTAGCTTAAGCATTTAGCACCTATGAAAACAGATAAAATCACTAGTGATTTGAGCTTCTCGCTGAGAGAATCCCAGTGATAACGTAGTAAAATGGGCTTTGCTCATTTTACGTGCTGAATAGTTACGAAGTAGCTTAAGCATTTTTACATCTTTACGTTAAAGAAATCTATGTACCAATCTACAAAATTATTAATTCCCTCTTGAATTGTTGTCTCAGGTTTGTAGTTTAAATCTGCTATTAAATCCTCTACGTTTGCATAAGTGCTTGGAACATCTCCTGCTTGAATAGGTAACATATTTTTATTCGCTTTTTTACCTAACTTATTCTCTAACGCTTCAATAAAATCCATCAGTTTTACAGGGTTATTGTTTCCAATATTGTAAATTTTGTAAGGTGCAGGTGAAGTTGATGGGTCAGGATTCATTCCATTCCAATCAGGGTTTCCTTTTGGTGGGTTGTCATTTACTCTTATTACTCCCTCAACAATATCATCAATATACGTAAAATCTCTTTGCATCTCACCGTGATTAAATACATCTATTGGCTTGTTCTCAATAATCGCTTTTGTAAATAGGTACAGAGCCATATCAGGTCTTCCCCATGGTCCATAAACAGTGAAAAATCTTAGTCCAGTTGTTGGGATGTTGTAGAGGTGTGAGTAAGTGTGAGCCATCAACTCATTTGACTTTTTGCTAGCTGCATAGAGGCTCATAGGGTGATCTACATTAGAACTCGTTGAAAATGGTTGAGCCTCATTTAGTCCATAAACAGAAGAGCTACTCGCGTATGCTAATCCCTTAATATTATTGTGCCTACACGCTTCTAAAATATTTACAAAGCCTACAATATTACTATCAACATAAGCTAACGGATTTGTTAGTGAATAGCGAACACCAGCTTGAGCAGCTAAGTTAATGACTTTGTCAAACTTCTCCTCTTCAAAAAGTTTATCAATATTTTCTCTATCTTCTAAATTTAGTTTTATAAACTTGTAATTAGAGTTAGTAAATGATGTTAAAAGCTTATTGTACTCTATGCTTTTTCCATCTTCAAGAGTCTCAATAATTCCGCCTCTTTGCAATCTTCCATACTTCACATTTTGATCATAATAGTCATTAATGTTGTCTAATCCTACAACTTCATCGCCACGCTCTAATAGTTTTAAAGCTAAATGACTACCGATAAACCCTGCTGTTCCTGTTACTAAAATCTTTTCCATTGCTACCCTTTAATACTTCAAGTTATATTTTTTAAGTTTGTCATTTAACGATTTTATTTGCAAGTTTTTATCTCTGCACCATTGTGGGGATATTAGTGTATCGTTGTCAATTCCTGCACTAACTCTTTGAACAGATATGTTAGCTGGTTTCAAATGTAGAGCTTCACATAGAACATCATTGTATTCATCTTCACTTATTGGTTCGAACTCACCTCGTGCATAGATGTTAGCAAGTGCTGTTTTTTTCACAACATATAGTGGGTGATACTTAACAGAGTCAATTCCTAACTCATATGCAACTTTTGTAGATTCCAACATCATCTCTTTTGTCTCATCAGGTAGTCCATAAATTAGGTGTCCACACACATTTAAGCCATACTCTTTACTCTTTAAAATCCACTCTTTTACATTTGAAGCACTATGTCCACGATTAATTTTATCTAATGTCTCATCATAAATACTTTGAATTCCAAACTCTAACCAAATTTCACTATTTTGTGAGAGTTCTTGTAGGTATGCTAATGTCTCATCTGTTATGCTATCACTTCTTGTTCCAATGCTTAATCCCACAACATTTTCAAACTCAAGAGCTTTCTCATAAAGAGCTTTTAGTGTTTTAAGTGGTGCATAGGTGTTAGTAAAAGATTGAAAATAGACAAGAAATTTTGTAGCGCCATACTCTTTTTTTAGGCGTAAAGATATAGAGTCAAATTGTGTTTGAAGTTGAAGCAACTGTTTTTGCAAAAAAGGATTTTCAGTAGAATTAAGATTAAGGAAAAAGCCTTTAACATCTTGTGTTTTATCTAGTGATGGAGAAAAAGAGTCATTTTCACAAAAAGTACAACCACCTTTTGCTACGCTACCATCAATGTTAGGACAAGTAAAACCAGATATTGAGATAGGAACTTTATAGACTCTCTCACCGAATTTATCACGTAGATATGTTCCAAATGTATATATTTGTTCACGTTTCATTAAACTATGTATTCACCTGTAAAACATGCAGTACAATACTGTGTTCCATCTGAATCTACACTCTCTAAAAGTGATTTTGAGCTTAAATATGATAGTGAATCAGCTTCTATAAATTTACAAATCTCATCTGTACTCATATTTGATGCTATTAACTTCTCTTTATCTGGTGTATCTACACCATAAAAACATGGATCTGTTGTTGGAGGACTAGAGACTCTCATGTGAACTTCAGTTGCGCCTGCATCTTTAAGCATTCTAATAATTTGCCTACTTGTTGTACCTCTCACAATAGAGTCATCAATAACGATTACACGCTTACCTTTTATAAGTGAAACAATAGGAGATAGTTTCATTTTTACTTTCAAATCACGTATCTCTTGAGTTGGTTCAATAAATGTTCTACCAATGTAGTGATTACGCATAATTCCCATCTCAAAAGGAATTCCACTCTCTTGTGAATAGCCAATAGCAGATGGCACACCACCATCTGGAACTGGAACGACAATATCTGCTTCTACTGGCTCTTCATTAGCTAACAGTGCACCCATATTTTTTCTCATTTGATAGACATTTTTACCATAAACATCAGAATCAGGTCTAGCAAAATATACATACTCAAAAATACAGTGTTTAGGAGTTGGCTCATAGATTTTAATAGATTTTGGAGCTTTGTCTTTTTCAAAAACCAACATTTCACCTGGCTCTACATCTCTTATAAATGTTGCACCAATCAAATCAAATGCACATGTTTCACTCGCAACTACATAACCATCTCCAACGCGACCTAAACTAAGTGGTCTAAAACCAAATCTATCACGCATTGCAAACATTTTTGTTCTGCTTAAAAATAGTAAAGAGTATGCTCCCTCTATCTTTTTTACTGCATCAATAATTCTATCTTGAAGTTTATCTTGTGAACTTTTTGCTATTAGATGAATTAAGTTTTCAGTATCCATAAATGTTTGAAAAATTGCACCTTTTTCAATTAAACCATCACGAATCTCTTGTGCATTTGTTAAATTTCCATTATGAACAATTGCCATTTCGCCTAAGTCATATCTAGCAAAAACTGGCTGTGCATCTAAAATTGAGTCATCACCTGCTGTTGAATACCTTGTGTGACCAATTGCCATTTCACCTTTTAGAGTCTTTAATTTTTTATCATTAAATACTCTTGTAACCAACCCTCTATCTTTTATTGTACGAAGTTTTTTACCATCTGAACTACTAATCCCTGCTGCTTCTTGTCCACGATGTTGAAGTGCATGTAGCGCAAAGTATGCTAATTTTGAAGCCTCTTCATTATCAAATACACCTACAACTGCACACTCTTCATTTAATTCGCGTTCCATTAATTTAGCTCCAAACAATCAGCTATACTGTAAAGACCAGCTTCCTCTTTAATCAACCATTCAGCTGCTCTAATTGCACCTTTTGAAAAAGTGTTACGGCTAGTTGCAGTATGGTTTAACTCAATATACTCGCCATCATTGTAAAAGCCAACTGTGTGACGACCAACAATGTCACCTCCACGAAGTGCCATTACAGCAATCTCATCTCTGCTTCTCTCACCAATATTTCCATCACGTCCACTAACTCTTACTTTGTCTAAGTCCAAATTACGAGCTAGAGCTGCTGAGTGAGCTAATGTAAGTGCTGTTCCACTTGGTGCATCTTTTTTGTATCTATGGTGC